>NZ_JBYCLD010000535.1:0-1725 GCF_057473725.1 Mycobacterium sp. TH-M11
CCACTTCATCGACAAGCCGACGATCGCCGCGGTCAACGGCACCGCGCTGGGTGGTGGGACCGAGCTGGCGCTGGCCAGCGACCTGGTGGTGGCCGAGGAGCGCGCGCAGTTCGGTCTGCCGGAGGTCAAGGTGGGCCTGCTGGCCGGCGCCGGCGGCGTGTTCCGCATCGCGCAGCAGCTGCCGCGCAAGGTCGGCATGCAGATGCTGCTGACCGGTGAGCCGATCAGCGCCACCGAGGCCGCGGATTGGGGGCTGATCAACCAGGTCGTCGCAGATGGCACCGTGCTGGAAGCCGCGCTGGCACTTGCCAAGCGGATCACCGTCAACGCGCCGCTGTCCGTGCAGGCCAGCAAGCGCATCGCGTGTGGTGCCGACGACGGCGTCATCCCCGACGAGGAAGCCGGCTGGACCCGCACCGCGCGCGAGTTCGGCACGCTGTTGCGCACGGAGGACGCGAAAGAGGGGCCACTGGCGTTCGCGGAGAAACGTCCGCCGGTCTGGAAGGCGCGCTGAGCGTTACTTCGCCAGCGTATTCACCGCTCGGCTGAACGCAGCGGGCAGCAGCGCCGACGCGGGGACAACCACGCGCCGGCCGGCCCGCGTTGCGGTGGCCAGCACCAGGGAACGAGTGAGTAGCCGGTAGTTGCGAGTTATCCGGCGCCACGTCGTCTCGTAAGACGACGGGTTGCCGTCGACGATCGCGGCCACCGCCGCGCCGGCCTGTTTGACGGCCAGGCTGATGCCTTCACCGGTGAGCGCGTCCTCGTATCCGGCGGCGTCACCCACCAGCAGCACCCGCCCGGCGACCCGGCGTGAAACCACCTGCCGCAGTGGGCCGCAGCCCAGTGCTCGGGTCCGGGTGGCCGCGCCCAGACGCTGACTCAACTGGGGGAACCAAGCCAGGTCGGGCCGCCCGCGAGACAGGATGGCCACGCCGACCAGATCCGGTTCGACCGGGGTGACGTAAGCCTCGCCAAACGGTGACCAGTACACCTCGACGAACTCCGAGAAGGCCGGCGCGCAGAAGTGCCAGCGAACGCCGTAGCGCCGAGGGGTCCCCGCAACCGCGCGGACGCCGACGGCGGAGCGGACGCTGGAGTGCAAACCGTCGGCGGCGACCAGCCATCTGACCCGCACACCGGCCGCTGTCACCCCGGCCATGTCCTGCTCGATATTGGTCACCCGCGCCGAAACCCATTCCGTGTCTTGCACTTTCGCCTGTGCAGCCAGTGCCGCGTGCAGGGTTGTGCGCCGGACACCGCGGCCCGGACCCCCGCGGAAGCGCGCTTCGGCGCGTCGATGCTCGTTGACGTAAGCGATCCCGCGCAACGGTAGCCCGGCCGGGTCGACGCCGAGCGATGCGAGTTCAGCCAGGCCGCCGGGCATCACGCCCTCACCGCAGGCTTTGTCGATCGGCGTTTCCCGCGACTCGGCCACGATCACCGAAAGTCCTTGTCGACGAGCGTGTAACGCGGTGGCAAGTCCGCCCGGACCGCCACCGACGACCAGCAGGTCCGCGTCGAAGCCAGTCACGGGTAGCCCTGGGACGAGTTTTCCACGCCGACCCTACCAACCGAGCAGCACGAGTTCCGAGCAGAACGCCGGACCCATCGCAATCATCAACCCAAACGAGCCCGGCGCCGGCGGATCGGCCATGTTCCTGCTGAGCACATCCAGCACCGACACCGACGACAGATTCGCGTTCTCGCGCAATGAGTTACGGG
>NZ_JBYCLD010000536.1:0-1816 GCF_057473725.1 Mycobacterium sp. TH-M11
GCGGTCGCCGCCGGCACCACTCCGGCGTAGCCGAGATAGCCGTGCACCATCGTCTCGGCGTTGTGCACCTCGACCGGGACACCGGCCGCGGCGAGCAACTCGCCGTAGCGCGCCCCGTCGTCGCGCAGCGGGTCGTGGCCGGCCACGGCGATGTAGGCGGCGGGCAGGCCGGCCAGATTCGCGGCCCGCCCCGGCGCCATCCCGACCGGCGGATTGAACAGGTCGATGTCGCCGGCGTAGTAGCGGCTGAACATGGCGACGGCCGCGCTGTCGAGAACCGCGGCATCGGCGTTCTCGGTGAACGAGGGCAGCGACGAATCCCACAGGGTCGCCGGGTACCACAGCAGCTGGTAGGCGATGGGCGGGCCGTCCTCGTCGCGGGCCCGCTGCGCGATCACAGCGGCGATGTTGCCGCCCGCGGAGTCTCCGGCCACCGCAAGCCGACTCGCGTCGGCACCGATCTCGTCGCCGTGTCGGGCCACCCACTGCGTTGCGGCCCAGGCGTCGTCAATCGCGGCGGGGTAGGGATGCTCGGGCGCCAGCCGGTACTCGACAGACACCACCACGGCCGCAGTGCCGACGGCGTGCTGGCGGGCGGTGCCGTCGTGGGTGTCGAGGTCACCGACGACAAAGCCGCCGCCGTGAAAGAACATCACCACCGGCGGCGCGGCGTCCTCGGTTGGCGGCCAGTAGATCCGGATGTTGAGCGGTCCTGCCGGCCCGTCGATGGCACGGTCTTGCACCTGAAGCTCGGGATGGAAGCTGCGGCGCGGCAGGTCACGTAGCGCCTGGCGGGCCGCGTCCACCCCGTCGTCGGCGGACAACCGGAACGGGACCGCGTCCAGTACCTTCTGCAAGATGGGATCGATCGCGGATCCAGAGTCGACGCTGGGCATGCAGACACCGTACGCACCGCTAGTGATGCTCGGCGCGTGGCTGGCCGCCGGTTGGGCCGGCATCGCCTACGGCGTGTTCCTGACCATCGTGGCGCTGCGTTCGCCGCCGGGTGCGGAGCTGGCCGGGGTGTGGGGCGCCCAACCGGCGTTCAAGGCGTCGATGGCGCTGCTGCTGGCGCTTGCGGCGGCCGCGCATCCTGTTGTCCGCGAACGGCGCTGGTTGATGCCGGCATTGCTGCTCTGCGCGGTCGGCGACGTGCTGTTGGCGGTTCCGTGGTGGGCGTCGTCGTTCGTGTTCGGGCTGGGCGCATTCTTGTTGGCGCACGTGTGTTTTCTGGGTGCGCTGCTGCCGCTGGCGCGGTCGGGTGGGTCTCGTGCCCGGCTGGTCGCCGTCGCGTTGGTGTGCGCGGCGTGCGTCGGTCTGCTGGCGTGGTTCTGGCCGCAGCTGGGGCGCGACGGCATGACGATTCCGGTCACCGTCTACATGCTGGTGCTGGTGGCGATGGTGTCGGCGGCGTTGCTCGCTCGACTGCCGACGGTCTGGACGGCGGTCGGTGCGGTGTGCTTCGCCTGGTCGGACGCGATGATCGGGATCAGCCGGTTCGTGCTGGGTTCGCAGGAGCTGGCGGTGCCGATCTGGTGGACCTACGCTGCCGCGCAGGTGTTGATCACCGCCGGCTTCTTCTTCGGTCGGATGTCGGCCGGCTCTGCTACACCTGCCGAGTGAGCACTCGGACCCGGCAGGCAGCGGCATTCGAGCCGGTTGCCCGAGTGCTGCCGATGTTGTCGGTACCGCACCTGGATCGGGATTTCGACTACCTGGTCTCCGCGGAACAATCCGATGACGCCCAACCCGGAGTGCGCGTGCGCTTACGGTTCCACGGCCGACTGGTCGACGGGTTCATCCTGGAACGCCGCAC
>NZ_JBYCLD010000537.1:0-2951 GCF_057473725.1 Mycobacterium sp. TH-M11
GCACTGGCGCGTGCGGTATCTGTACCACCGACAGGTTCGGCAGCCCCGCCACTTTGGGGCCGACGGTGCGCCACCAGGTGGCCACGCCGGCGGCGAACGGGAACAGCAGCACCTGTTCGGCCTGGCTGGCCGCCTTGCCGAGGGCGCGTTCATCGGGCTGGCCGACGTTGATCCACTCCAGGATCCGGCCGGTGTAGTCGGCGAGCCGCAAGTCCGGTACGCCAGGGGTGGACAGGCCCGCCCCGAACGCCAACTCACCGTCGACGTCGCTGAGTCGGTGTGCGCGCAGCCCAAACGCCAACAACCGCACGACCATCCGCTCATCGGTCTCACTGGGATGACGGGCCACGGTCAGCGTGTGATCGGCGTAGTAACCGTGATCGATATCGGAGATGCCAAGTTCGACTTTGAAGACTGTTGCAGAAAGGGCCACGTCCATAGTGTCCACCCAGGTGGTGGACTGCCGAGCAGCAAGGCCGCTTTGAGTGGGTCAGTCCGCCGGGCTCGCCGTCGGATTGAGTAGCGCGAATTTATGGCTTGTTGGCCGGTAGCTCCTGAATATCCGGCTACTCAAATCCAACGTTAGTCAGGGGAGAGACGCTGAGCCGGCGCTGCCGGGTTCACGCGATGCTGCTGAAAATAGCCGCAACCAACCCGCCCAGGATCAACACGCCAACCATGATCGCGGCGTAGATCGCGCGGCGGCGTCGGTGTCGGCGAGCACTCTCGATGGCCACAGCGATGCTGGCGAGGGTCAACGCTGTATAGACCGACAGTCCGACTGTCAGCATCGCCGCTTCACCGGTGCTGGCCAGAGTCACTTCGTGCATGCAGTGAGCCTACGGGGGGAACGGAAGCATCTCGCCGTTGGTCAGATCGGAAGGATCACCGCCCGGGAGCCGGAAGGCCAGTGTCATGCTCTGCGCCGAACGCAGCTATTGCTCATACGGCCGCGCACGGAAAGGCTTGGCCGACTTCGAGAAAGGATGGTAGGAGGTCAGCCCGGTGTCGGGGTTGAGGGTGATCGCCTGTTGCTGGATGACTCGCATGATTCATCTGATCAACATGGCGACCGTTACCGGAAACCCGCCATATTCGAACCTGCCGTACTCCTCCCGCATGGTTGGGGAGGGGAGAGTGGTCAGGCAGACTGCCATGACTTGATCGGCGGTGGGTACGGGTGCTGGTCCGCGCGGGCCGATCGGGGTCTCCGCAGCCAGCATGAGCAATAGCGGGCGAAGTCACGCTCGGGGTCGGGCCACGGATATGTCTCACCGGGTGAAGGCTGCTGAACCGCCAGGGCGCCGAGCTCGGCGTCTGTTAGCGTTGACTGCATTGCTAGCATGAGGCGAGGAGCGGCCGATGGCAACCTTGACGATTCGCGATTTCGACGACCAACTCAAAGCGGCTTTGCGTATCCGTGCCGCACAGCACGGTCGCTCCATGGAATCGGAGGTGCGCGAGATCTTGCGTACGGTACTGGAGCGCCCGTCCGGCGGTCCTGGGATGGGTACACGGATTCGGCAGCGCTTCGCGGAAACTGGGGGGGTGGACCTTGAGCCGCCTGACCGCGCCGAACGACCTCGACCCGCAGTCTTTGATCAATGATTGTCCTTGATACCAACCTCATCTCGGAGCTTGTTCGCAAAGCTCCCGATCTCTGCGTCGTTAGTTGGCTCGATAGTTTGGACGCGTCAGACATAGCGCTGACGGCGGTGACGGCGGCCGAGTTGCTGTATGGCGTTGCCCGATTGCCGGATGGCCGACGCAGGCGCGAGCTTCGTGCGAAAGTCGACGGACTACTGACAGAGGAATTCGGCGACAGGATTTTGCCGTTCGACGCGCTGGCCGCAACCCACTACGCCGATATCGTCGCCGGCCGAGAGCGCGGCGGGCTCCAGATCAGTATGGCCGATGGGCAGATTGCCGCAATTTGCCGCGCCTGGAACGCCGGACTGGCGACACGCAACGTTGGCGACTTTGTTGACACCGGCGTCGAACTCATCAATCCGTGGGATTGAGGGAGTCGCGAGGGAGCCTTGATGCGAGACGATTTGCGGGCGGCTGGCATCACGGTCGCGTCGCACGATGATGACGAGCCGCTCCGCCTTGCCGAACTTCGAGCGACTACCGGGCTGAAGCTGCCTGATTGCTGCGTTCTCGATGTCGCAATTCACCACCGGGCAAGCCTTGCAACCTTCGATCTCGCCCTTGCTGAGGCGGCCAGAAAGCGTGGAGTTCCGGTCGCAGTGTGACGCGACCGACCGAGGGGTGGCGGCAATGCGTGGCACTGGCATCAGCAGAGGTTCTCTGGTAACCCGCCGTACTCGGCTCCGTCGTATTCCTCGCCAGATCTCATTGCAGATCGGATCGGCGCGACATGGGAACACTAAGCACCAATATGGCTACAGATATGCTACGATCGTAGCATGTTTGAGGTTGCCTCTAGAGAGCTGCGCAACGACACTGCGTCGGTGCTGCGGAGAGCCTCGGCGGGTGAAGACATCACGATCACCGTCAACGGCAAGGCCGTAGCGGTTCTGACCGCTGTCCCGCAGCACTCGCGTCGCTGGCTCGGTCGCGATGAGCTCCTACGGAGAGTGGCCCGAACCCAAGCGGATCCCGGGTTGCGGTTAGACCTGATTGAGCTTGCCGGGGAAACCACCGACGACACGGACCTGTCGCGGTGAGCTCGGCTGGCATCCTCGACACGTCGATCTTCATCGCCCGGGAAAGCGGTCGACGCCTGGATTCGGCTCAGATACCTGACGAAGTCGCCACCACGGTGATCACGGTCGCCGAACTCAATCTCGGGGTCCTTGCGGCCGCATCGACCGACGCCCGAGCGCAACGGCTGGCAACCCTCGATGTGATCGCCGACATGGTCGCTCTACCTGTCGACGAGGATGCGGCGCGCATGTGGGCACGACTCCGGATGCATCTAGCCGAGG
>NZ_JBYCLD010000538.1:0-13978 GCF_057473725.1 Mycobacterium sp. TH-M11
TGTTACGCCATACGTTACGTAACCCTCGACGTTATCTCAGATGGCACCTCTGACCTGCGATTTTCCTGTGGAGCTAAGGGGATTCGAACCCCTGACCCCCACACTGCCAGTGTGGTGCGCTACCAACTGCGCCATAGCCCCGAAGACGTGCCTGTCGAAGTTACACCACGGCCTGCCCGGCTTCAAAGTCGCTGATCAAGCGGGCTCGGCCGGCGGATCCCAGTCGTTGTGGGTCAGCGGGTCGAGGTGCTGGGTTTCCGGCGAGAACATCCACACGACGGCCGCGCACGCCAGGATGAAGGCGCTGACGATGAAGCCCCATTCGAAGCCGAAGTGCTTGGCGATCTTGGCCACCCCCATCGCTCCGGCAATCGCGCCCAGGTCGGCCATCATCTGGAACGTCGCGACGGCGGTGCCCGCGCGCGCGGCGTTGCCGAGGATGTCGGCGATCGCGGCCTGCTGGGGCGATGCGAACACCCCCGACGCCGCACCAGCCACACACGCCGCGACCAGAAACACCGTCAGCGACGACGAGATGCCCAACCCGACCGTCGCCACGCTGCACGCCAGCAGGCCTCCGATCAACAACCCGCGCCGGCCTATCCGGTCCGACAGGTAGCCGCTGGGCATCACCACGACGACGTTGCCGATCGCGAAGACCGCCAGTGCCAAGCCGGTCATCCGCGGCCCGCGATGCAGCACATCCGAAATGAACAGTGGTACAACGGCCATCCGCAGTCCGAACACCGCCCAACCGGTCGCGAAGTTCGACAACAGCGCGGAACGGTACGCACGGTGCCGCAGCGCGGTACGCAGGCTCACCGGTGGATCGATGTGCTCGGCCGGCGCGCCCAGCTCCGACCCGCGCAAGCTGTAGAAGACGACGAGAGCGGTCACCAGCATGGCCACGCCGTAGACCAGGAACGGCGCCCGGAGCCCGAAACCCGCTGTGAGACTGCCCATCAGCGGGCCACCGACCAATCCGACCAAGAATGAGCTGGCGAACAGCCCGGCAACCCGACCGCGCGCATCGGGCGGGCTGATCCGAATCATCAAGCCCAGCGCAGAGATAAAGAACATCGTCGAACCGATGCCGCCGATAGCGCGGAACACCAACAGCTCTGAGTAGTTGCGCACGAAAGCGCACGCGCCGGTCGACGCCGAGACGATCAACAGCCCGGCCACATAGACCGGGCGCTCCCCCATCCGCTGGACTAGCATTCCGCTGGGCGGCGCGAAGCACAGGCGCATCACCGAGAAGATGGTGATCGCGAACGTCACCGCCTCGATGCTGACGCCGAACGTGCGGGCGTAGGCCGGCAGCACCGGCGACACCACGCCATAGCCGAGCGCGGCCACCACGTTCGCCCCGATCAGCACCCACGCTTCACGCGGCAGACTCGTGTTGTCGCGGCGCCACAACGTCAAGCGGGCGCGCGGAGAGACGAGGATCACCCGATGACTTTATCCACAACCTGTTGCGCAGCTCTCTGGACGTCCGATAGGTGATCTGGACCACGAAATGACTCGGCATAGATCTTGTACACGTCCTCGGTGCCCGACGGCCGTGCCGCGAACCAGGCGTTGGCCGTCGTCACCTTCAATCCGCCCAACGGTGCGCCGTTACCCGGCGCCGTCGTCAGCTTCGCCGTGATCTCCTCACCGGCCAACTCCGTCGCGCTGACCTGCTCGGGCGACAGCTTTGACAGCCGGGCCTTCTGCTCGCGGTTCGCCGGCGCATCAAGTCGCGCATAGCTGGGCGTGCCGTACTTCTGGGTCAGTTCCTGATAACGCTGCGACGGCGTTTTGCCCGTGACGGCCAACATCTCGCCGGCCAGCAGAGCCAGGATGATGCCATCCTTGTCGGTGGTCCACACCGACCCGTCGCGGCGCAGGAACGACGCCCCCGCCGACTCCTCGCCGCCGAATCCGACGGTGCCGCTGATCAGACCGTCGACGAACCACTTGAACCCGACGGGCACCTCGACCAGCCTTCGCCCCAGGCCGGCCACCACCCGGTCGATGATCGACGAGCTGACCGCGGTCTTGCCGACGGCCACACCCTCGGGCCAGTTCGGCCGATGCGTGTAGAGGTAGTCGATCGCCGCCGCCAGATAATGATTCGGATTCATCAGACCAGCGTCAGGGGTGACGATGCCGTGCCGGTCGGCGTCGGCGTCGTTGCCGGTGGCGATCTGGTAGCGGTCGGGGTTGCCGGTTACCGTTCGCACGAGCCCCGCCATCGCGTCCGGCGAGCTGCAGTCCATCCGGATTTTGCCGTCGTGATCGAGCGTCATGAACCGCCAGGTCGCGTCGACCAACGGGTTCACCACGGTCAGATCGAGGTGGTGCCGCTCGGCGATCGCGGCCCAGTAGTCGACGCTGGCCCCGCCGAGCGGGTCGGCGCCGATCCTGATCCCGGCTTTGCGGATGATCTCGACGTCGACCACGTTCGGCAGGTCGGCGACATAGGCGTCCAGGTAGTCGTGCCGCTGAACGGTTTGCAGTGCGCGGGCCAGCGGCACCCGCTTCACCGCCTCGCCGCTTTTGAGAATCTGGTTGGCGCGCTGGGCAATTGCGTTGGTCGCAGCGGTGTCGGCCGGACCACCATTGGGCGGGTTGTATTTGAAGCCGCCGTCGTAGGGCGGGTTGTGCGAAGGCGTCACCACGATCCCGTCGGCCAGTCCGGCACTGCGGCCCCGGTTGTGGGCGAGGATCGCGTGGCTGATTGCGGGAGTCGGCGTGTAACGGTCGGCGGAGTCGACGGCGGTGACGACGTCGTGGGCGGCGAGCACTTCGAGCGCCGACACCCACGCCGGCTCCGACAGCCCGTGGGTGTCCCGGCCGAGGAACAGCGGGCCGCTTGTGCCGTGCGCGGCACGGTACTCGATGATCGCCTGAGTGATGGCCAGGATGTGCGCCTCGTTGAACGCGCCGTCCAGCGCCGAGCCACGATGCCCCGACGTTCCGAATTCCACCCGCTGAGCGGCGTCGTCGGGATCGGGTTCGACCGAGTAGTACGCCGTGATCAGATGGGGCAGGTCGACGAGGTCTTCGGGCAGGGCCGGCTGACCGGCACGAGGGTTGACCACCATGTCGTCGATTGTGCCGAATAAGCTGCCTGAGCACCGCCTGCAACCGAAGGGATTTCGACGAGTGGCAAGCTCCGCGTCGCCGCGCGACTATCGGGAGTTGGCCGCGGTGTTCGCCGGGGGCGCGCTGGGCGCCCTGACACGCACCGGTCTGAGCGTTCTGCTGACCACCGATCCGGCGCGCTGGCCGTGGACGACGTTTATTGCCAACATCGTCGGCGCCTTCTTGCTGGGGTATTTCACCACGCGACTGCTGGAGCGGTTGCCACTGTCGAGCTACCGGCGTCCTCTGCTGGGAACGGGCCTGTGCGGTGGCCTGACCACCTTCTCGACCATGCAGGTCGAAACGTTGGCGATGATCGAACGGCACCACTACGGCTTGGCGATCGGATACACCTGCATCAGCATCGTGGTGGGGTTGCTGGCGGTGCATCTCGCGTCGGCGCTGGTTCGACGGGCAGCGGTGCGTTGAATGACCGCCGTCGACCATGACCCGAACGGTGCGATCCAGATGAGGCACCCGGAGCGACGCCGATGATCTGGATTGGGGTGCTTCTCGCGGGGGGCGTGGGCGCCATGCTGCGCTTCCTGGTCGACGGCGCCGTGGCGCGGCGGGCGGGCAAGTCGTTTCCGTTGGGTACGTTGGCGGTCAACATCAGCGGCGCCACGTTGCTCGGGTTCCTCGGCGCCTTGGCCTTGGATGGCTACGCCGCGTTGCTCGCGGGTACCGCTCTTGTCGGCTCCTACACCACGTTCTCCACCTGGATGCTGGAAACACAGCGGCTCGGCGAGGAGCGGCAAGTCATTACTGCTACGGCCAACGTCGTCGTGAGCATGGCGCTGGGTATCGGGGCGACGCTGTTGGGGCAGTGGACCGGCGGCCTGCTCAACCCGCACCTGCACTGAGCCGCGACAGCGCCCGCAACCTGATCGAACACCGCCCCGATGGACCGGCGCTACCCGGTCAGGGTGGTGATTCGCCGGATTACCTCGTCGCGCCCGAGGGTGCGCGCGATCTGGAACAGGTCGGGACTTTTGGTCGAACCGGTCAGGCCGACCCGAATCAGCTGCGAGGCCTCCCGGATCGAACCGGGGTAGGCATCGGGGTTCTTTTTGTATTCCTTCGCGTTACCCGCGAAGCCGAACTTCATGGCCAGGTCGCGGATCTGCTGGAACCACTGCACCGGGTCGTCGAGATCCTGGTAGCCCGCGACGAATTCGCCGGCGAAGGACCGGACCAGGTCGATCGGCAGCTCCAGTTGCGCGTCGTCGGCAGCCACCAACGTGAACAGGTCGGCAAAGAAAAAACCGTACGCGTCGCGGAAATCCGACCACTTGCGCAGGTCTTTGCGTGGGTTGTCGACGCCGTCACGCTCGACGGCCAGCGCGGCCAGGGTCTGCTCCGGACGGGCCTCGATCACCTCCCGCAGCTCGGGATCGAACTCGGCCGCCCACGTCGTCAGCGCGGCATAGATCTGCGGACCGGTCAGTGTCGCGATGTGGTCTGCGCTGATGTCTTCCAGCTTCACCAGGTCCACCAGCGGCCCCGCGCCGCCGCACTCGGCAAGCGAGATCGGCGCAGCGAGGGCGTCGGGCAGCGGAACCTCGGCCAGCCGCCCGTTGGCCAGCCCGCGCAGGTAATACAGCACGGCATCGGCGGGATAGCCCGAGCGGATGTAGAAGTCGACGTCGGCCTCGGGATCTTTGCGCTTGGACAGTTTGCGCTTGCCGCCGGGGATCTGCTTCATCAGCAGCGCGATGTGGGCGTAGGTGGGCGCCGGGAAACCCAGCGCCGCGAACAACTGTAGATGCAACGCCGTCGACGACAACCACTCCTCGCCGCGGATCACCAGGTTGCATCGCATCAGGTGGTCGTCGACGGCGTGGGCAAAGTGGTAGGTCGGAAGTTGCACCGACGCAGACGATTTCAGGATCACCACGTCGTTGTAATTGTCCTCCATCGACAATTCGCCGCGGATCGCGTCGATGAAGGATGCTCGTCCGCCGGTGCGGCCGGGCGAGCGGAAACGCACGACGTAGGGCGCGCCTGACTCCAACTGCTCGCGGACCGCGGCATCGTCGGCGTCGCGCCAGATCGCCCATTCACCGTAGTAACCGGTCGGCCGCTTGAGCTGTTGCTGGCGGGTGCGGATCTCGGTGAGCTGATCCGACGTCGCGAAGCACAGGTACGCCTTGCCGGCGCGCAACATCTCCCGCGCATAGCTCAGATAAATCGTCGCGCGCTCGGACTGGCGGTAGGGCCCGTAATCGCCGCCGGCGCCGACGGCCTCGTCGGGAATGACCCGAAAGTAGGCAAACGCCCGATCGAATTGTTCGTAGGCTCCTGCCACCTCGCGAGACTGGTCGGTGTCTTCGATCCGCACGAAGTAGCGGCCATGGCTCTGGTGCGCGACCGATGCGTCGATCATCGCGGTGTAGATGCCGCCGAGGTGAATGAAGCCGGTCGGCGACGGGGCCAACCGGGTCACCTGGGCGTCGGCGGGCAGGTCGCGGGGCGGGTAGCGCTGTTCCCACTCGATGGGCTCGGGCAGGTCGGCGGGAAAGAGGCGGTCGACCTCATGCGGCTCTAGCATTGCGGTGACGGCTCCTTCTACGGTGGTTGGCCCCGTCGATGTTAGTCAGGCTGGTCACCGGCTGTGCCGCCCGTAGGCTGGGCACGATGAGCATCACACCCGACACCGCCGTTGCTCTGCACGACCGCTTCGCCAGCGACCTGCCCGAGATGGCTGTCAGCTGGCGCGCTCAGACCTTCCCCGACCCGCGGCTGCTGGTCGTGAACACACCGCTGGCTGGCGAACTCGGGCTCGACCCGGCCTGGTTGGACAGCGCCGACGGGCTGAGCTTCCTGGTGGGCGGCCAGGTTCCCGACGGGGCCAGGCCGGTCGCCCAGGCCTACGCGGGGCATCAATTCGGCGGATACGTGCCGCAACTGGGCGACGGTCGCGCATTGCTGCTCGGCGAGCTCGCCGACGCCGACGGGCGGTTGCGCGACATTCACCTCAAGGGTTCGGGCCCCACGCCGTTCGCCCGCGGCGGCGACGGGCTGGCGGCAGTCGGGCCGATGCTGCGTGAGTACGTCGTCAGCGAGGCGATGCACGCGCTGGGCGTCCCGACCACACGATCGCTGGCAGTCGTGGCCACCGGCCGCACCGTACACCGCCAGACACCGCTGCCCGGCGCCGTGCTCACCCGCGTCGCCGCCAGCCATCTGCGAGTTGGCAGTTTCGAATTCGCTGCGGCCACCGGCAACCTCGACCTGGTGCGCCGGTTGGCCGACCATGCGATCGCCCGCCATTACCCCGGGGCCGCGATGCTCGAGAACCCCTACCTCGCGCTGTTGGAGGCGGTGGCTGCGGTGCAGGCGTCGCTGGTGGCGCGGTGGATGCTGATCGGCTTCGTCCACGGGGTGATGAACACCGACAACATGACGATCTCGGGTGAGACCATCGACTACGGCCCGTGCGCCTTCATGGAGGCCTACGATCCCGACACGGTATTCAGCTCGATCGATAGCTGGGGTCGTTACGCGTACGGCAACCAGCCGGCGATCGCCGGGTGGAATCTCGCCAGGTTCGCCGAGTCGCTGCTGCCGCTGCTGGCCGACGCGGTCGATGACGGGGTTGTCTTCGCGCAGAAGGCTTTCCAGGTTTTCCGCGATCAGTACGACGCAACGTGGACCGACGGGATGCGGGCCAAGCTCGGGCTGGCGGCCGATGTCGACGCCGCCACGGTCACGTCGTTGTCCGAGGATCTGCTCGCGCTGCTCAAGGAGGGCCGAGCCGACTACACCTCGTTCTTCCGCGCCCTCAGCAGCCCCGCCGAAGTCCTTCAGATACCTGGCATCGACACCTGGATCTCACGCTGGCAAGCGCTGAATCCCGATGCGGCACTGATGAATCGGAGCAACCCGAGCTACATCCCGCGCAACCATCTCGTCGAGGAAGCACTGGGAGCCGCGACCGCCGGCGATCTGAATCCCTTCCAGCAGTTGCTCGTTGCAATCAGCGACCCGTACCTCGAGCGACCGGGCCTGGAGCGCTACGCGCACCCGGCGCCAGACGGTTGCGGTGACTACCAGACGTTCTGCGGCACCTGATCTGCCGCGGCACGCTGTTTCAGTGCGGCCTGCAGAATCGACCCGGCAGTCACGAACGCGGGTTTGTCACGATCGGCGGGAACGATGGTCAAACCGGCGGCCCGTCGCAGCACCATCAGCGCCAGCCCACTGTGGGTGGTGTACGCGACGATCAACAGACTGACCCGCGCCTTCTCGCCGTTGACGGTGATGACGTGCTGCGGCTTGGTTTCCCAGCCAGGCCAGTTGAAGTCTGGCGGCCGCTGAAGGTGCGGCCAGTTCACGTTGATGGAGGTGATGCCGCCCAGCGTCGGCGTCAAAGCCTGAATGAGACCGGGTAGCTCGACCGTCATGCGGTCGACTCGCGGCCACCAAGCGCCGTCGATTTCTCCGCCGAACTCACTGGCCAGTGAGAGCCGAACGGGATTTGCCGATCGCCAATGGGTCATCTGACGGCAGATCGATTAGAGCTACAAGCATTGGTAGTCAACGGAATTACCTAACGGCCAACGTCGCCCCCGGCCGCTGCAGGAAGCGGAGGAATCCCATTGTCCGTGAGTGCCATGCTCACGTGCCGCGATGCATCACCGCCGACAACGAAAAGGCTCGTCATCCACGCTACGCCACCGACGGCCGGGTCGGCCAATTTGGGACACCACCGTGCATCCAAAGCGCGTAGAATGAGAATAAGGAAAACCGTAAGGAACCAGTGGTTACTCAAAGTTGGCGCGAAGCGCCCGAGATTCATCCGTCTCAGATCCGTGTTGGTGACGTCATCGGCACCCTGCGCGAGACCAGCTTGCGCTACACCGTCAAGTTGATCAGCACCCCTCAGCAGGCCCCCCGCAGGTGGACGTTCTTCGGCCGCGACGACAGAGGCACGGATTATGCCAATGCCTTCGGAGAGGCCGATCTCGTTCGCCGGTACGCCAAAGCAGGGTGACAACGGGCGGCCGCCGAGGTGCTGATCGAGAACGCCCTGGCTCAGCGCGCGCCGCGCAATAACCGACCCGGCCGTGCGCCGGTGTCGGCGCCGTCGCGGCGCGTCACCACGCCGTTGACGATGGTGGCCTGGTAACCCGACGCACCCTGAATCAGCCGCTTGCCGCCCGCCGGCAGGTCGTACGCCATCACCGGTCGATGCAGGGTGATCGCATCCATGTCGATCACGTTGATGTCGGCACGTTTTCCGATCTCGACGACGCCACGGTCGGACAGCCCGAATAGCTGCGCGGTGTCCGACGACTGCTTACGGATGACGTACTCCAGCGGCAACCTGTCGCCGCGGCGTCGGTCGCGCGCCCAGTGCGTGAGCAGGAAGGTCGGGAACGACGCATCGCAGATCATGCCGCAGTGCGCACCGCCGTCGGACAGGCCGACCACGCCCGCCGGATGGGTCAGCATCTCGCGGATCGCGTCGTGATTGCCGTGGGCGTAGTTGTAGAACGGCAGCATCAGCATCGACGTCGCCTCGTGCTCGAGCATCAGGTCGTAGAGCGTCGACAGCGGATCTTCGCCGCGTTCGGCCGCGATCTTCTCGACGGTGCGCTCGTCGGTCGGTTCGTAATCGGGCGGGTCGCCCATCGCGTAGGTGCGCCCCATCGCGTACTGGGCGAGTGCAAACATGTTGTCGAACAACAAATTCGGATCTGGCGGCAGGTCGTCCTCGGCAAGGATCGCGGACTTGACGGCCGGGTCGGCCAACCGCTGCGCCAACTCCTCGCGGGTACATTCGGCCTTCAGCCGCCGAAACGTCGGGCGGTGGGTGAAGGCGTGGTGCCCGTCGAACCCGAACAACATGCCGAAGGGACGCGCGGCGATCTGCGGGTAGAGTCGGCTGCCCGCGGCGTGCGCCGCCGCCGAGATGTCGAGCTGTTCGCGCCACAGGTCCGGAGCGGCATCGACCTGGATCATGCCGAACGAGATCGGGCGATCGATCTCAGCACCCAACCGCTGCATCCACTCCAGCTCTTTCTTGGGGGCGATGATGTCCTCGCCGGCGACACCCTGCGGCGCGAGCTCGAAAACCGCCTGACCACCCGCGGCCATTGCCCGGCCGAGCCCGAACAGCTCATCTTCGGCGGCATAGGTTCCCGGTACCGGTTCACCGTCGATGGCCCGGTGGCCGATCGTGCGCGAGGTTGAAAAGCCCAGTGCCCCAGCCTCGATCGCTTCCTGTACCAGGCGCGCCATCGCCTTGATGTCGTCCGGCGCGGCCGGCTCGTTGCGGGCGCCGCGCTCGCCCATCGCGTAGGCGCGGATCGCACCGTGCGCCACCTGACTGCCCACGTCGACGGCGAAATGCCGCCGGCCGATGACGTCGAGGTAGTCGGGGTAGCTTTCCCAGCCCCACGAGATACCCTCGGTGAGCGCGGCGCCGGGGATGTCCTCCACGCCTTCCATCAGGCCGATCAGCCAGTCCTCTCGGCCGGGCCGCACCGGCGCGAACCCGACACCACAGTTACCGGTCACCACCGTGGTCACCCCGTGGCCACTGGACGGCTCGAGCAACGCGTCCCAGCTGACCTGACCGTCGTAGTGGGTGTGGATGTCGACGAATCCTGGCGCGACGATCCTGCCGGATGCGTCGATGGTCTCGACGGCATCGCCTTCCAGCGATGGGCTACCTGGACCGCGGCGCCGAATCTCGACGATCTTGCCGTCTTTGACGGCGATATCGGCGTCGTATCGGTCCGCGCCGGTCCCATCGACGACGGTGCCACCGGTGATTTTGAGATCGAACACATTCACTCCTAGGGCCGCACTGCCGACAGGTACAGTGACCACTCCAAAGAAAATGTAACACCGTTACAGAGGCTCCGGGGGTAGTTCTATGACCACTCGCGCCGGCGAAGATGCGATCGGCGCACCGCCGCAGCGGCCGGCGCTGGTACCCGCCGTCCGGTACTACTCCCCGGCGTTCGCCGCCGGCCGCGACGTTGACCTGAACTGGGACCGCAATCTCGATCGCTACCTAGACCTGCCCGCACAGAACCGCATCAGTGGAAGTGAACCCGGTGCCGGCAGCCCTTGACGCGACGGCGATCCTGGACACCGCCGCCGGCCTGATCGAACGCCAGGGCGTCGAGGCGTTCACTATGCGGGGCCTCGCCGAAGCACTCGGGGTGGCGGTGACGTCGATCTATTGGCATGTCGGCGGTCGCGACAAACTCTTCGACAGCCTGGTCGACCGACTGCTCAGCGAGATGGCGCAACTACCCGTTACCGGCGGCAAACCGGTGGAACGTATTGCTTCCCTGGCCCGTTCGCAGCGTCAGGCGTTGATCGAACGCCAACACCTGCTCGCCATCGCCCACGAACGCGACCGCACGCCGACGTTGTTCCTGCCGATCCAGCAGAAGCTGGCCGCACTGCTCGCGGAGTTGGGTGTGACCGGCACCCAGGCCGCACTGGTGCTGCGTGCGGTGCAGGTGCATGTCATATCGTCGGCGGTGATGCAGTTCTCGGCGATCCGCGGGGCCAAACACGAAGAGGAAGACCCCTCGTTGTGGGACGACGACTGGCCCGATCAGGCACTGGTGCAGGCCCTTCAATCCCCGACCGATTACGACGCGGTATTCGAGTACGGGCTGGCCGCGCTGCTCACGACTTTGCCGAAAGCGGTTACCCCACAAGAAAATCTGTGACGATGCCGGCCACGTCTTCGATCGCGGCGCGCGGAATCACTTCGAAGCCGTGAGTGCTCAGCGTGGGCAGACACAACAGTCCCGCCCGCGGGGTCAGCCCACTGGCTTTCGAGTGCGAGGCGTCAGACATGAAGGCTCCCAACGCGGCCGGCTGCGGGGACAGCCCCCGAGCGACCGCAATCCCCATCAATCGATCAGCAACGTCTTTGTCGTAGACGCACAACGCGTCGCTGTAACCGACGATCGGACCGCCGGTGACCGTGGTCGCGTACTCCCGTTCGGTGGGACCGACCTCCAAGGCGATGGTGAGCGTGCCGGGCAGTGTGGCACTTGCGTATGAGCCACCGACACCTCCGATCTCCTCGTTGGTGGTGAAGACGAGATATGCATCCTGCTCTGGTCGCTGCCCGCGCTCATGGATCAGGCGCGCCGCGCGCAACAGTGCCGTCACTGCAGCCCGGTCATCGAGGAAGTACGCGCCGATATAGCTGCCGAACTCGACGAGGTCACGCTTGCTGCGGTCGACACACACCCGCGTTCCGGCATGTACCCCGGCAGCGGCGAGATCGTCGGGCGCGCGGCCGGTGAATACGTAGACGTGGTGCCAGTCCAGCGAGCGATCACCTTTGTCGGGTTTGGTCTCCCAGATTCGCGGGCTCTCCTTGGTGGTGTGCTCGGAGCCGAGCGTGAGTACACCGGTCAGGGTCTGGGCGTCGCCGAGGACAGCGACCGGACCGAGTCCGAAATTGCCCGGGTACATGGTGCCGAGCTGCGTCATGTGCAGTGCGCCGTCTGGTTCGACTCGTTTGACCATCATCGACAGTTCGTCCATGTGCGCCATGACCCGAATTGCCGAACCGCCGGAGATCGAACTCGTGCGCTGCCGGTGCCCGGTCGATTCCGACGGCTCCGCGGCGATGTAGCCGATCAGGTTGCCGGCGTCGTCGGTCCACATATCGTCGACCAGTGGTTGCAATTCGCGCGCGCACACGGCGCGCACCGCGTCTTCCTGACCGCAGGGCCCGTAGGTCCACAACAGTTCCTGCAACAACTTCTCGGTGGTGTTCAGGTCTCGCTGCCCCATCCGTTTCCTTCCCGTCTTCCCCACGGTAGCGATCGACTCGCTGACGGACCAGGCTGGTTCGCCGACGAATCATGAAGTGGTGGCCGCGAACGGCATCGTGCGCGATGCTGGATTCAGCGAGTTGACTGGCCGATGGCGGAGGGATCGCAATGAACGAAGAGCAGCTTCAGCGGATGGAGTCGGGCGGGGGCTTCATCGCCGCGCTGGATCAAAGCGGTGGCAGCACCCCCAAAGCGCTCGCTCTCTACGGGATTCCCGAGCATGCGTACGGCAACGAAGCACAGATGTTCGACCTCATGCACCAGGCTCGAGCCCGATTGATCGAGAGCCCCAGTTTCACCGGCGACAAGATTCTGGCCACGATTCTCTTCGAGCAGACGATGGATCGGGCCATCAACGGCGTGGACACTGTCGACTTCCTCTGGCAGCACAAGCACATCGTGCCGTTCGTCAAGGTCGATCAGGGGCTGGCGGACGCACGGTATGGCGTGCAGCTGATGAAGCCGTTGACGAGACTCGACGGACTGCTCGAGCGGGCCGTGGCCAAGGGCGTCTTCGGCACCAAGATGCGCTCGTTCATCGCGGAGCCGAATGGCGCTGGGATCACCGCGATCGTCGACCAGCAATTCGAGGCCGCCGCGGCCATCGCGCGACATGACCTGATGCCGATCATCGAGCCCGAGGTCAGCATAAAGTGTGCCGAAAAATCAACGGCGGAACGGCTTTTGGTGGCGGCGCTGCAGGAGAAACTCGACGGTCTTCCCGAGCCTCGGCAGGTGATACTCAAGCTGACGCTGCCGGACGAAGCCGGTCTCTATACCCCGCTGATCGAGCATCCCCGGGTGCTGCGCGTGGTCGCCCTGTCCGGTGGGTACAGCCTCGCCCAGAGCGCCGACATCCTGTCCCGCAACCACCTTCTGATCGCGAGCTTCTCACGGGCCCTGACTGAGGGTCTCACCGTCGACCAGAGCGATGCCGAGTTCGATCAAAAGCTCAAGGCCAACATCGACGAGATCTACGCCGCATCGGTGACCTGACCCCGACCGCAGCCGAGAGTGTCGGACTTTCAATAAACTACTTCCCGATGCTGGAAATCCGCCACGAGTCGACCGCTCCGACCCGAACCCTGCGGCTCGCGTCGGGCGACCAGATCCCGGCGCACCGACACGACGACCACCAGATCGTCTACGCCGGGCGCGGCGTGTTGGCGGTGACGACGGACCGGGGGTCCTGGATCGCGCCGGCAACGCGGGCCATCTGGATTCCTGCCGGGACGTTTCACGCGCACCGCGCCTACGGCGAACTCAAGCTGCACACTGTGGGCCTGGCTGCCGCCGACAATCCACTGCGACTGGACTCGCCCACCGTGCTGACCGTCGGACCGCTGCTGCGTGAGCTCATCATCGCCTACACCCGCGACGAGCCAGAGACGCCGGCAAGAGCCCGCGTGCGCGCCGTCCTGCTGGACCAGTTACGCAGCTCGCCTCAGCAGCCCTTGCACGTTCCCGCCCCGACCACTGCCCTGCTCACAGCGGTCTGCGACATCCTGCAGGCCAACCCGGGAGATAGCCGTACCCTTGCCGAGTTGGGTCATCTGGTCGGCGCGAGTGATCGCACTCTGTCGCGGCTGTTCCGCGAAGACCTCGGCATGACCTTCCCGCAGTGGCGTACCCAGTTACGTTTGCACCGCGCGCTGATTCTGCTCGCCGAGCGCACACCGGTGACGACGGTGGCCCACCAATGCGGTTGGTCGTCGGCAAGCGCATTCATCGAGGTGTTCCGGCGCAGCTTCGGCCACACCCCCGGGGCTTCTCCGGTGAATTAGGGACAACCGCAACGTAACTGGGCTACCGGCTAGTCGGGTCTGACAGCCCGCCAGCGCAGCTGGACACCGGCCACGTCGATGCGGACAGCACCGAACCCGGCCGCGCAGAGGCGATTCCGCAGTTCGTCGGGCCGAACCGGGTTGTAGGTGTCGCCGATGTGGACGAATCGGAACGGCAGCGACGGCACGCGGTCGCTGCCGGCGAACACACCGCCGGGCCGCAGCACTCGAAAC
>NZ_JBYCLD010000539.1:0-3263 GCF_057473725.1 Mycobacterium sp. TH-M11
CGGAGAACAGCAGATACCCGCGCCCGGGGATCCGCCGTACCTGCAGTACACGCGTGATCCCTTGCACGGGGGCTTCGGGCCGCCGCCCGGTCCGCCGGCGCCGGGACCGCTCGCGCCGAATGAGGCGCCGTCACCGGGCATTGCGCCGGTGGAGGGGAGCAGGTAGATGCTGACGCGCTTCGTTCGGATTCAGCTGCTGATCTTCGCGATCGTCGGGGTCGTCGGCGTGGTCTCGATGGTCCTCTTCTACATCCAGGCGCCGATGCTGCTCGGTATCGGCCGGATGACGGTCACGCTCGAGCTACCGGCGACTGGTGGTCTGTACCGGTTCTCCAACGTGACCTACCGCGGAGTGCAGATCGGCAAGGTGACCGAGGTATCGCTGACTGGGAAGGGCGCGAAAGCGACGCTGTCGCTGAGTACTTCGCCCAAGATTCCGGCCAACCTGCAAGCCGATGTACTGAGCGTCTCGGCGGTGGGTGAACAGTATGTGGACCTGCGGCCACGCACCGATTCGGGACCGTTTCTGCACGACGGCTCGGTTATTGCCATGCGCGACACCACGATTCCGCAAGCGGTAGGACCGATGCTCGATCAGGTGAGCGCCTTGGTCAAGAGCCTTCCCAAGAACAAGATCGGCCGGCTGCTCGACGAATCTTTCCAGGCCTTCAACGGAGCTGGATACGATTTGGGGTCGCTGACCGATGCAGCGTCGCGAATCTCCGCCGACTCCAACGGCATTGTCGAGCGCACGCGAACCCTGACCGAAGACGCGCAGCCGTTGCTGGACGCGCAAGCGCAGACGACCGACCCGATCCGGCGGTGGGCGCACAGCCTGGCGGGGATTTCCGATGTGCTGGCCAACGACGATTCCCGGTTCCGCACGATTCTGGAAACGGGTCCCGGGGCGTTGGACGAGGCGTCGAAGCTCTTTCAGCAGATCAAGCCGACGTTGCCGGTGCTGCTGGCCAACCTGACCACGATCGGGCAGATCGGCGTGACCTACCATCCCTCGATTGAACAGCTGCTGGTGCTGCTGCCGGCGGCGGTTGCCTACGAACAAACGGCGCAGGGCCAGAACTGGCCCGACGGTCAAGCCAGGGGTGACTTCGCGCTCACCGTTGACGATCCGCCCATTTGCACGGTCGGCTTCTTGCCGCCCAGCCAATGGCGATCCCCGGCCGACACCAGCGATATCGACACCCCGGATGGGTTGTACTGCAAGCTGCCGCAGGATTCGCCGCTCGCGGTTCGCGGTGCCCGCAACTATCCGTGCATGGGGCACCCGGGAAAGCGGGCGCCGACAGTCGAGATCTGCAACAGCGACAAGCCGTACATGCCGTTGGCGATGCGCCAGCATGTGCTCGGCCCGTCCCCCCTGGACCCCAACCTGCTTGCCCAGGGTGTACCGCCCGACGACCGGGTCACCGCGGACAAGAGAATCTTCGGGCCGGTCGAGGGAACACCGCTGCCGTTGGGCGCCATCCCGCGCGGAACACCCCCGGGACCGCGGGGAGCAACTCCGCCACCGGGCACGATGGGTGCGGCGACGCCGCCGGTTCCGTCGTCGGCCAACATGTCGACTCAGGCGGGGGATTTTCCGTCGATAGCGCCACTCGACGTCCCGGCGTCGCCACCGGCCATGCATCGGCCGCCGGCGCCCCCGAAGCCACCGACGGTGATCGATGGAGGCCGGCCCCAGGCGGCCCCAAGTTCGTTCGGCAGCAAAGCAACTGAGTCCGCTCCGTCGGTCGCGGTCGCCTCGTACGATCCGCGGACCGGTCGCTATCTGACTCCGGACGGGAAGTTCTACCAGCAGTCGGATCTGGCAACCTCGACGGCACCCAAGAAGTGGCAAGACCTGCTTCCGACATAAAAGACGGCTGATCGGCGACTGCCGGTCAGCCGATCTTGTCCAGCCGCATCGGTAGCTCGATGGTGAGCCATTGGTTCTGCCCGCAGGCCCCGCTCGGGCCGACCGTCTTGTTCTTGCCGGCCATTACCGGCGATCCGAGCTTTATCTCACCGGTACCGTCGGGATCGGCGGGATAGAAAGAGAAAGTCTGCTTTCCGGTGAAGGCGGTGCCGTCTTGGCAACGCTCCCAGTTCGGCACTTCGTGTTTGGCGTACCACAAGGTCCCGTCCCGCATGTACAGGCGGGAGCTCCAGCCTTCGCTACTTTTCAGCGTGCCGTCGCAATTCTGGAAGCTGCTGCATGTCGAGTTCAACGTCCAGGTTTGCACCGTCGTCGGCTCGCCGTTGTACTGATCGTTGATCTTGGCCCAGTTACCGATCGACGTGACGCGGTACGTCCCGTTGATCGCGACTTCTTCTTTCGTATACGCCCGGGCCGTGGTCGCGGGACCTACAAATCCAACTGCACTGGCAGCCAACAGCATTGCGGTGGCAACTGTTCCAAGTGGTCGCATCGTCTACTCCTCGACGCGCTCAATCCGACCATGTCGTAGCGGTTTACGGCACCGGTAGCGGCGTTCTCGCCTGATGAGAATAACACCGGAACGTTCGGCCTGGTATGGGTTCGGTTGCGAAGGCGGTAGCGCTTATCCCACCGGATCCAACTTCGAGATCAACCACGAACCGCGGACCTTCGTGAGCGTGATGCGCACGCTGCTCGGGGTGATCAGCGGTTGCGGCTTGTCCTTGCCTGTGGTGGTCTCGTTGAGGAAAACGAGCACGACGGCTGAGTTCGCGTCCAATTCTGACACGGCCGCTCTGAGCACCGTGGCCGTCTGTGCGAGGTGCTTTTCCTGCACCGCCGGAATGACGATTTCTTTGGTGAATTTGTCGTAGTAGGCCAGGAAATCCCCGGTGAGATGCGACCGTGCCCTGCCGAAGTCTTGATCCATGCTGTCGCTCGAATACGACAGGGTGGCAACGGCACCGTCGGAGGCAGCTTGGACGGCCCGCTGGGCCGCGGCGTCGTCGACCTGTCGATCCGGGCGGTACTGAAGAACGAACAGGCACACAGTCAGTCCCACTGCGGCGATCACCGATGCCGTCAGAACGAGTGAAAGCCAGTGTGCGAGAGCGCCAGCGATCAATCGGTCGACCGCGCCGGTACGGTCGGGCGGTGATTCACCGTCGGCAGGAGCTTTGGTGGCGACCTTCTGCGAGGCCACGTCCTCGTCCGTCGACTCGGCGCTGTCAGGCATGGACTCTGACTCGGAATTCATTGGACGAAATCAAGTTTCGACATCTTGAGGCGGTCGCCGTCCCGATCGATATTGACACTGAGTCGCCAG
>NZ_JBYCLD010000540.1:0-5855 GCF_057473725.1 Mycobacterium sp. TH-M11
TGTTGCGGCCCTTCGGAACACGTCAATTGGTGCGTTCGCTGATACTGGGAGAGGACGCCGACGCGGCGGACCATTCGCGCAGCCATTGACACGGGAGTCGGCAGTGTAATCTCAATCCCACCAGCATCTTTCGTCTCGAACGGCCATCTCGATGGCATCGAGAGCGCAGGTGGCCCCTAGGGCCAAAACCTTCACGACCCGGCCCACTCTTCGCAGCAGCGACGTTTTCTTGGCCCCGCATCCGGGTACCCGATCCTGAAACAGCTGGCCAGCGTGGGCGATTGGCCTGGACGAGTGGGGAGGGCGCCCGTGCCCGTTAACAGCGGCGATCCGATCGATTATGACCGCACACATCAGCCGCGGGCGGGTGTGGCGTTCAAAGACAACCGCCAGCTGATCGGCTACTTGTTGATCGGCGCCGCAGTGGGCGGGGTGATGGTGTCTCTTTTCTTGGCCGGCATAGGGCACGGCGGGGGCTCGATTGCAACCGGCATCGTAACGCTGGCAAGTGCGACTGTGGGCTGGCTGTGGTTGTACTTGGCTCGACGCCGAGTCGCGCGTTTAGGGCGAGGCACGCCCGCTGATTCAACCCGCAATATGCGTTCCGCCCGATAAGAAAGCCGCACCGCGATGTCATCAAGTACCACGTCGGCGCATCAGCGCTCCGCCGCCAGGGCGCATCGGAGTGGAGTGTCCATCTTTCCCGCACAGGGCCATCACGCAGAGGGGATGACGATACATGACAACTGAGGCACCGCCGGTTACTCCTATGCAAGCACGGCGTCCATTTCCCGCCCGGGTGGGGCTGAAGGGAACGCTAATTTACCAGCTGGTGACTACCACCGATCACAAGCTGATCGGGATGATGTACGTAATCACCTGCTACGTATTGTTTTTCGCGGGCGGACTGATGGCCCTGTTGATGCGTAGTGAGCTGGCTACGCCCGGCATGCAGTTCTTGTCCAACGAGCAATACAACCAGTTATTCACTATGCACGGCACCGTCATGCTGCTGCTCTTTGCCACCCCGATCGTGTTCGGGTTCGCCAATCTGGTCATACCCATGCAGATCGGCGCGCCTGACGTCGCATTTCCTCGGTTGAATGCGCTTTCGTACTGGTTGTTCTTGTTTGGCTCGCTGACCGTTATTTCAGGTTTCATCACCCCCGGCGGGGCCGCCGACTTCGGCTGGACGGCCTACACGCCGCTGTCAGATGCGACGCACAGTCCCGGCGCCGGTGGCGATCTCTGGATCACGGGGCTGATCGTCGCGGGACTGGGCACCATATTGGGTGGGGTCAACATGATCACCACCGTGGTGTGTTTGCGCGCCCCCGGCATGACGATGTTCCGGATGCCGGTGTTCACCTGGGATGTTCTGGTGACGTCGATCTTGGTGTTGATGGCCTTCCCGCCGCTGACGGCGGCGCTGTTCGGGCTTGCCTATGATCGCCACCTGGGAGGTCATATTTACGACCCGGCCAATGGCGGTCCGATCCTGTGGCAGCACTTATTTTGGTTTTTCGGCCACCCGGAGGTCTACATCGTGGCGCTGCCGTTCTTCGGCGTCGTCACCGAGATCCTCCCGGTTTTCAGCCGCAAGCCGGTCTTTGGTTACACCTCAATCGTGTACGCCACCATCGGCATCGCTGGGCTGTCGATGGCGGTGTGGGCCCATCACATGTTCGCCACCGGCGCCGTTCTGCTGCCCTTTTTCTCGTTCACTTCATACCTGATCGCGATACCAACCGGCATAAAATTCGTCAATTGGATCGGCACCATGTGGAAGGGACAACTGACCTTCGAGACCCCGATGCTGTGGTCTGTAGGTTTCCTCGCCACCTTCCTACTGGGCGGTGTAACTGGCGTCCTGCTGGCCAGCCCGCCGCTGGACTTTCAGGTCACCGATTCCTACTTCCTGGTGGCACATTTCCATTACACGTTGTTCGGCACCGTCGTCTTCGCCTCATTTGCCGGGGTCTATTTCTGGTTTCCGAAGATGACCGGACGGCTACTCGACGAGCGCATGGGCAAGCTGCATTTCTGGTTGACGTTCATCGGCTTCAACACCACATTTTTGGTTCAGTTCTGGCTAGGCGATATGGGCATGCCTCGTCGGTATGCCGACTACCTGCCCACCGATGGTTTCACTGCGTTAAACGCCATCTCCACGCTCGGGTCCTTCATCCTCGGGGTATCGATGATGGTGTTCGTGTGGAACGTGTTCAAAAGCTGGCGCTACGGTAGGCCGGCCGTCGTCGATGACCCGTGGGGCCACGGTAACTCCCTGGAGTGGGCCACCAGCTGCCCACCGCCGCGCCACAATTTCACCGAGCTGCCCCGCATCCGTTCCGAGCGGCCCGCCTTCGAACTGCACTATCCGCACATGGTCGAACGGATGCGTCAAGAGTCGCATATCGGCCGCCATCCAGAAGTCGGCGCAACAGCTAGCGGCCGCTAGACAGGCGCGCGACTAGCGGGAAGTTTTGCACAGCAATCCTTTTCGGATACGTGAGCTCAGCCAGCTATCCAATCCGGCCCTTGCCGCCCAGGCTCGCGGGCGGCGTGTTTGGGGCACGTCTAGAGCGGGAATCACGACGGCAGGTGACCGCGATGCTTCGGCAGTAGATAGGAGATTCAGGCGATGTTTTTACACAACAAGAAGATGATGTACCGGGTCCGCGTGGACGAACCGAACCCGAAGTTCGCCAAGATGTTGCTCGAACAGTTCGGCGGTCCCAACGGTGAGCTCGCTGCGGCGCTGCGCTATTTCCTGCAGGGCTGGAATGAGACCGACGGCGCACGACGCAGCATGTTGCTCGATATCGCCACCGAGGAACTCTCCCATCTGGAAATGGTTGCGCAGACCTTGTCGCTGTTGCTGAAGGGCTCGCCCTCGGCGCTGGTGGATCAAGTCGAAGGCACCTACCTCGGCGAATTGCTGGACGGGAAAATGCCCGACGCCGCGACTCTCGCGCTCAACAGTGCCACCAACGTCCTCGGTGGCGGTGGCGCACGGTTGACCGATTCCGAGGGCACGCCGTTCACCGCCGGCTACGTCGACACCATCGGCGAACCCACCGCCGACCTGCGTTCGGATATCGCCGCCGAAGCCCGCGCCAAACTCGTCTACGAGCGCCTCATCAAATTCACCGACGACGCCGGTGCCAAAGATACGTTGACGTTCCTCATGACCCGAGAGATCGCTCATCAGAAGATGTTCGAGTCGGCGCTGGCGTCGATCGAAGACAACTTCCCGCCCGGCACCCTGCCCGGGATGGAAAAGCTCGGGCACGCCTACGTCGCCGATTCGGGAGACTTCGGCACCTCGGATAAGTCCGAAGCAAGCACAGACGGCTTCGAGTTCGCTGCGGCCAACAGTTCGTGGGGCTTCACCCTCGACGACAAGCCGGCAACCCACGCGGCCGAGTAAACTCAGGCGGCAGCGGAGCCGATTAATGTGGGTCGAGCATGAATCGTTCTCGGGCAGTGCGGTTTTCGCTAACGCTCGCCCCCACAGCGCAGCCGGCACGCCGAACGCGGCCCCGATCAAAAACCCCACCCACAGGGGAGCGGTTACCTGCACTGAACCCAGCCCAAGGCGCGGCCGGCCATCCTCATGTGGCAACTGTTCGGCGGGACCGACCACCGGCGGGTCATGGCTGGCTCGCTCCGCTGTGCGCGTCGCGGCGCAGGCGCACCAGTGCGTCGATGGCGTCGCGTCCGGCGTCGGGCACCGCTCGTCGGACTTTCTCCGCTTTCTCCACCACGAGTCCGGGCACCGCGTTCAGGTCGGCGAGCACATCCTCAGGGGTGAACAACAATTCGGCGTCCTGCGGGCCGCCGATGCCCTCGGTGAGGTTGGTGGTGTCATGGCCCACGATCAGCAACGTGCCGCCGGGTGCAACCGCGGCGGCGGCGTTGCGCAATGCGGCGCGGCGCAAGGTGTGCGGTAGCTGCAGATAAGCGACGATGACCGCGTCGAACGATCCGGCCGGCAGCGCGTCGTGCACCACATCGACGACCTGGAAGTCGACCCGCTCGGTAACCCCGGCACGACTCGCCAGTTGCGCTGCCCGTTCCAGTCCCTGTTGGGAGAAGTCGACACCGACAGCGTGCCAGCCGCGGCTGGCCAACCAGATCGCGTTCCGGCCTTCGCCGCAGGCCACATCCAACGCCCGTCCCGGCGTTGCCGCCGACATTTCGGCGGCGACGAATGAGTTCGGCTCTGTCCCCCAGAGCAGTTCGCCCTCGCTGTAGCGAACATCCCATGCCTGTGCGTCCATGTCTTACTCCAATCTGGCTGTCACGGCAGCGGCAGCTTGTCCATGGTGAATTCGGTGGCGGGCATCCCCCAGGAGACGGGCTTGCCGCCGGTCCGGAAGTACATCTCTTTGAACCCCATCTTCATCGCCCACGGCGCGTAGCCCATCTTGAAGACGCTAGTCTTCCCGCCGTACCAGGTGTCGGAGTGGATGTAGAAGCCCTTGTGTCCGCCCATGTCGCCGAAGCAGATGATCTCGGGTCGATACGGTCCGCCAACCTCGGCCCGGTCGAGGCGACCGACCTCGACCGCGATGTGGCGGGCCACGATCTCGGCTTGCTGGTGGCCCAGAGAGCCGAGCTTGGGCACGGTCAGCGCGGCCGCGTCGCCCACGGCGAAAACCTCCGGGTGGTCGAGGTTGCGCATGTCGGTTCCGGTGAGCACGAAGCCATACTCGTCGGTGATCGGCAGATCCTTCAGGAAAGCGTGCGGCACCCAGTCGGGCATGAGGATCTTCAGCTCCGCTTCCATGCTCTGACCGTTGGCGAACTCGATGCCGTCCGCGGTGATACGCGTAACGTCCTGGGTGGCAGGCATATAGCCGAAACCCATGTCGGTGGCCAGGTCCAAGAACTGCTTGACGATCTCTTCACCGGCATCCTCGGCGATGGTCTCGGCCGGCGTGAACAAGGTGACCTTGTGGGCGTCGCCCATCGAGTGCTCACCGAGCCAGTGCGCCATCGACAACGCCAACTCCAGCGGCGGGCCCTCGCAGGCGGCCTCGGCGACCGGCAGCCAGTCAGGCTTGTGTTCGAGGCCCTGGTTGAACCGGGCGGACCCGATGGCGATCGGGCCGCCCTTGTAGCCACCGTCAAAAAGCTTGCGCCGCAGTTTGTTGCCATAGTGTCCGCTGGAGACGGTGTCGCCGAACTCGCCGAAGCCCTCGATCCGGTCGTAGGCCAGCTGATTGCCCAGTGCTATCACCAAATAGTCGTAACCGATGGTCTCGGGCGCCGAGCCGGCGCGATCCGTCGGGGTGAAGACCACCCGCTTGGCGTCGGGGTCGATCGCGGTGACCGCAGCGTTGATGAACTCGTTGCCGTCGCGATTATGGAACCGGACGGTTTCCATGTGCATCGTCACCAGCGGATCGTGGTCGGCAAACACCTCCATCGGAATGTTCGGCACGAAGATCAGGTACGGGTTGCGGTCGATCACCGTGATGTCGACCGCGTCGCCGCAATGTGACCGGATGAAGCGGGCGGTGGTCAGCCCGGCGAAGCTGCTACCCAAAATCACCACCCGAGGACATGCGCGGCTCATGACGCCACCGCCCCGGCACCGTCGTCGGTGACGACCGGCGTTGGTTCCACTATCTCCAGCATGCGAATCATCGTGCGCCTCCTATACGTTCAGCATCAATCCCGTTTCGGTGCCGGACGCCCAAAGCGACTCGTCCGGCAAGCATTTGATCGAGGTGTGGGCTAACCGCCACAACGCGTCGACCGCTCGGCCGCGGTCGAAACGCCGAGGCGGTGCAGTAGAACGCTGGTCGGGCACCACCCCACCGCGGCGTCGAGCAGCAGATTGG
>NZ_JBYCLD010000541.1:0-4328 GCF_057473725.1 Mycobacterium sp. TH-M11
GGGGGGGGGGGGGCGGCGGCGGCCGGGGGGGCGGCCCCCCCCCCCCCGCCCCGCGGGGGGGGGGGGGGGGGGCCGCCCCCCACGCCGGCGGTGTAGCAGAGATCGGCCGACGATACCCCGGCCCGGAGCACGTCCGCATAGCGAGCGGCCAACGCGGACAGCGCTTCTGGCGATCGGGCCGATAGCGGTAAGAGTTCGAACCGGTCGCTCACGTGCGGCCGCGGTGACCGGACTTCGGGTGCCTCGGTCATGACGACGTGTGCGTTGGTGCCGCCGAAGCCGAACGCGCTGACCCCGGCGACGGCCCGCCGACTGGTCGACGGCCACGGTGTGCGAGCGTCAGCCACCCGCAGCGCCAGTCGGTCAAACGGGATGTGCGGATTGGGCTGGTCGAAATGCAGGCTTGCCGGGATTTCACGATGGCGCAGTGCCAGTGCAGTTTTGATCAGTCCGGCGACTCCGGCCGCGGCCTCGAGATGGCCCAGGTTGGTTTTCACCGAGCCGATCACACAGTGATCGCCAGGAGTACGTCCTTCGCCCAGGATCGCGCCGAGCGCGGTGGCCTCGATGGTGTCGCCCAACGCCGTACCCGTGCCGTGCGCTTCGACGTAGTGAACGCTGCTGGGGGACAGCCCCGCGTGACGGTACGCCTCGGTGAGCACGGCCTCTTGGGCATGCCGGCTGGGGGCGGTCAGGCCGTTGGTCCGGCCGTCGTGATTGGTGGCGCTGCCGCGCAGCACCGCATAGATCTGGTCACCGTCGGTCAGCGCTGTACTCAAGGGTTTCAGGACGACGACGCCGGCGCCTTCGCCGCGCACATATCCATCGGCGGCGGCGTCGAAGGTCTTGCAGCGACCGTCGGCCGCCATCAGTGCGGCCTTGCTGAAGTTGGCGCTCAGCGCCGGCGACAAGATGACGTTGACGCCGCCGGCAAGCGCCAGGGTCGATTCACCGTCGCGCAGGCTGCGGCAGGCCAGATGGACGGCGACGAGCGACGAGGAGCAGGCGGTGTCGATCGCCATGCTCGGCCCGCGCAGATCCAGCGCGTAGGAAAGACGGTTGGCCGCGATGCTCAGCGCGCCCCCGGTGCCGCTGTAGGCGTCGATCAGGTCGGGCCGGCCGAACTGCAGGCTGCCGTAGTCATAGGTCGAGATGCCGACGAACACGCCCGTGGGGCTTCCAGCCAGCCGCTCGGTGACCTGACCGGCGTCCTCCAGTGCTTCCCAGGCCACCTCCAGCAGCAGGCGCTGCTGCGGGTCGATACGGGTCGCCTCGCGCGGCGAGATGTTGAAGAACGAGGCGTCGAATTGGTCGACCTGATCGAGGAATCCACCCCTGCCGACGCTGCCGGGATCCGGGGTCCAGCGCTGCGGCGGAATGACGCCGACGGCGTCGCGGCCTTCGGTGAGCAGTTGCCAGAAGGCCGCCGGCCCGTCGGCCCCGGGGAACCGGCAGCCGAGGCCGATGATCGCGATCGGCTCGTCGGCGTCGAGTGGCCGCGCGTCGGGACCGGCCGGCCGAGGCTTGGGCCGCCCCGCGGCGTCTTCGGTCAGATGGGCGCACAGCGCGTCGATGGTCGGGTGCTCGTAGGCGACCGTGGGCGAAAGCTCTTGCCCCACAAACTCGCCCAAGGCGGCCGCGAGGCGGACCGCGCGCACCGAGTCGAGGCCGTAGTGGGCGAACGGCAGGGATGTGTCGATCTCGGTGGGGGACAGGCCGAGCATGTCGGCGAGCTGGGTGGCCAACCAGACCGCCAACTCCCGAGCGTCGGATGCGTGCGGTGGGGCTGTCGTGCCGGCCGTGCCACGGGCATGGGCGGCTGCGTCGAGCGAGGCCGCCTGCCACTGCGCAATCGCCGTGAGCGTGCCGTCGAGAAAACGTTGCCGGCATCTGCTGCGCCGGATCTTGCCGCTTGACGTCGTCGGAATGGTGGACGGTTCGGTGAGAACGATTGCGTGGGGCTCGATTTCGTGGTGTTCGGTCACCGCGGTGCGGATCGCGGCGAGCGCCTCGTCGGTGTCGATCTCAGCGACCCGGTAGCGATCGACTTCCTGTACGACGACGAGCTGTTCGGTCGAATCCGAGTCGAGGGTGATCGAAAAGGCGGCTCCGCGGCCGCGCAGCAACGCGCCGTGGCTGTCTTGGACAGTGGCTTCGATGTCTTCGGGGTAGTGGTTGCGGCCGCGGATCACGATGAGATCTTTCAGGCGGCCCGACACGAACAGCTCGCCGTCCAGCTCGAAGCCGAGGTCGCCGGTGCGCAGAAACGGTCCGCGCCCGCTGTCGGCGAGAAATGCGCCGAAGGTCTCCGCCGTTTCGGCGGGCTTGCCCCAATAGCCTTGAGCCACACTGCCGCCGGCCAGCCAGATCTCGCCGACCCGGTCGCTCGCGCACGGCCGGCCGGTGGCCGGGTCGACGATGACGGCCTCATGGCCGGGCTGGGCATGGCCGCACGCCACGAAGGACGCCGCGTTCGAAACGTCCGCCGCGACCGGGACGATCCGGTGGTCGCGCAGCGCGTCGCTGTCCAAGTGGCGGACGACGGGCGCGGTCCGCTCGAGCTCGGATTTGCCGGAGACCAGCAGGGTGGATTCGGCCATGCCGTACACGGGAGCGAACCCCTGCGGCCGAAAGCCTGCGGAGGCAAAAGCATCGATGAACCGCTGCAGGGTTGCGGCCCGAATCGGTTCCGCGCCGCACATGGCCGTCGACATCGTGGACAGATCCAGTGCGGCCCGCTCTTCGGGCGTACTGAGGTCGACGCACAGTTGGTAGGCGAAGTTCGGCGCGGCGGTGATCGTGCCGCCATGTTTGGCTATCGCCTCCAGCCAGCGCATCGGCCGCTCGATGAACGATTCGGGCGGCATGAAATACGTTGTGGCCCCGACATAAATCGAGGTGAGAACACCGCCGATGAGGCCCATGTCGTGGTGTAGGGGCAGCCAGAAGACGCCGCGGGCGCGGTCGTTTCCGGCACCCCAAGCGCTACGGATGGCTTCCACATTGCTCAACAGGTTGCGGTGCGTCACCACAACGCCTTTGGGCGATCCCGTCGAACCCGAGGTGTATTGCAGCATCGCGGCGGTGTCGGGGCCGATGTCCGGAGCGACCCAGTCATCGGCCGACGCGGTGACGTCGTCCACGGCGCACCACTGCATGGCCGGCCCGTCGGCCATCTCGTCGATCGCGCTGCAGAACTTGGCTTGAGTCTCGGCCGTGGTCACGGCGAAGCGTGCCTCGGTGTCACGCACGATCGACGCCACCCGGCCGATCACCCGGGTGCGGGCGGGCGGATGCACCGGCACCGGCACGACACCGGCGTACATGCAACCGAAGAATGCGACGATGAAATCCAGGCCGGACGGGCACAGGACGAGCGCGCGTTCACCCGCGACGCCCATCCGCTGCAAGGAGGATGCGGTTGCCCGCGCCCTGGCGTCGAGATCGCCGAAAGTCAGTTGGCTGTGTTCTTCGCCATCGGGCGAAAAGCGGCAGTAGTCGAAAGCGTCTTTATTGTGCTGGGTTTCGGCTCTTTGCCGTACGAGATCCAGGAAAGTCTGGTCCGTCAATCGCATTCCTTCCGGCGTTTATTCTGGACGCCGAGCCGGGGCCTCGACCATGAGGTCACGGCGATACCGCCGTCCGAGCTTCTGCAACAGTGCACTCGATGATGCAATTCCCCGCGGCGCCTGCGGCGCACTTCTGCTGGCATGTGTTTCTCCAGTCCGTCGACGTCAATGTTATTTGCTGGCCCAGGATGCCGCGTCGGGGAACAACGTGTCCGCCGGGTGTGGCAGAAGTGCCGCAGCGCTGGCTGACCGCTCCAGCCCGCCGGCGCGGTCCGCTCACGTAGAGGTGGTTTCCCGCGCCAATTTGCCCGTTGGGTGATAGGCGGACAGCACAACCGGGGCCCCGTTGGCCGGCACCGGCAACGGGTGTTTGCGGCTGGGGCGACCACCGGGGCCACCGTCGACAGCACTGAGGCGACGGTGCTGCAGCAAGGTCCGCAGCAGTATGCGGGCCTCGAACAGCACGAATTCCGCGCCGACACAGCGGTACACGCCGCCGCCGAACGGCAGCCAGGTATTAGTGCCCGGACGTGTGTTCACAAAGCGCTCTGGCCGGAAAGCAAGCGGGTCGGGGTGCAGGTCATCGCGTTCGTGCATCGCCATGATTGCGAGGATGACGTAGGCGCCGCGCGGGATGTGCAGCCCGTTGAGGTCGAAGTCGCGCAGGGCGCGGCGCCCGGTGATGGGCAACGCCGGCCGCAGGCGCATCGACTCGGCGATCACGGCGTCAAGGTAAGTGTCCTCGCCTCGGTCGATGCT
>NZ_JBYCLD010000542.1:0-1608 GCF_057473725.1 Mycobacterium sp. TH-M11
CATTATGTTTGCAGCGTTCGGATTCGAAACCTTGGGTGTGGTGATCGGAGACATGTTTTTCGTCGACCCGACACCGAACGAAGGTCAGGAAACCCCCGAGCGTGGGGTTCGACTGGAACTGCGCATGGTCGACAAGGGTGAACCGCGAGGCTCAATCTACGCCGGAGTGCCGATTTCGCTCGCGAAGCCGGTGTGGCGAGTGGACCTGTTCGGGTCCACCGAGAGCCCGCCTGGGACGTTGGACCGTGCGCACCACCATCCCCGCTTCACCGACTGGGAGCCTGGCCGTCGCAACTTCGCTCCCGAACTATCGGCCGATCCCGTCGGGTGGCTGGCCGGCGAACTGGCCGACCCAGACGCGATACTGACCCGCGCGGGCGTCGACCCGGAACAGATCAGCGACGCCGATAAGGCCGGCCTGGCCGCGGCGGCCCCCGACATCGTGGCCACCGTCAAGCGGATGCTCGACGGCGTGCGCGACGGCGAGCTGGCGCCGGCACCCGCCGAGCCGGTTGCGGCGGCTCGCACGGGCTGGCTCTGAGCCCGCTTCCCCAGTAACCGCAACGCGGTGGCCGCACCATCCCGCCAGTTGACGCACAGATGGGTGGCAGCCAACGCAGCTACAGTAGGTGCATGAAGGGCGCAGTTGTCGCGTTGCTGCTCGTCGTATCACTGGCTGCTCCCGCAACGGCTCATGCGAATGATTCTGGGCCGTCGGTTGATCAGGTGGTCGCCCTCATGAATGCGTTGACAGATCCGGACATTCCCGCTCTGAACAAAGCCAATATCGTCACGCCCGGATTCACCCCCGATGAAGCCGAAACCATCGACGACCATCTGAACCGGCTGCGGATAGGCGGCGGGTGTGGCCCCTACCTACCGGCGCACTTTGTCGTCACAGACATTGCTGCTGCGCCCAATCACTCTGCCGGGGCGACGGTGTCCCTTCCTCGCGGACGCCGAAGCACACCGCCTGGGCCAATAGTGTTGGTAAATAAAGACGGTCAATGGTTGATCACCCGTGACACTGCTATGACCGCGCTGGATGCATTCTGGTACAACGCGACTCGGTACATCATGCACGGCAAGAGCATGTCTTGCTGATCGCAGTCGTAGTTGAACTCCGCTCGGTGTTCTCGAATGGGAGAACCCGGTGATGTTCAGGCACACATTTTTTACGGTATCGCCGCTGCGACGATGATATCAGCGCTGATCTACCCTGGCGGCCACGCTGATCACTTCGCCCGCAACGGGTTACAGGGGCGGCTCAACCCTTTACGGTCGCCGCTTTAGAGTCCGGGCTCGACTTCATGCCGATGGCGTGGGCGATGTTCCAATCGGGCCAACGGCACCTACCGGGCCGCAATCAGTTGCGGCTGAGCCATATCGATTGCGGCGCCGACGCGGTCGTCGAGGTCGGCTGCGCGAAACGTCACCCGGTACCACCCGAGGACCTCGGTGTGGAATTGATCAAGCGAAGCCCGCGGGGCGCCTGATTCAGAACTGTGCCGCCCACAGTGCGTCGGCGCGGGTATCGGCGTGCGGGTATTCGTCGTCGGGCAGGTGTACTGAGTGGTGCTGTTCGGCCCAGTCGACAAGATCTGCCTC
>NZ_JBYCLD010000543.1:0-2501 GCF_057473725.1 Mycobacterium sp. TH-M11
ACACTGGCCTCAGCTGCCGCGACAGGCATGACCGCCATCGCCGCAGCAACCGCGCCACCAACAACAAACGATTTCATAACACTGAGTTTGGACATGACAGTTTTTTACCCCGTGCCTAGCTGCCCAAAACATCGAAAATCAGTCTGGTGGCTCCCGGTAACAGCGTCGGCGACGAGCCGCAGGTGACGTCGACGCGCCGACCCTGCTGCTGGCCAGGCCGTAAGCCTGACTCGACCCCTCTACCAGCGGCGACCAGTACTACACATTCTCAACGCTGATGACCTTCGCCAACTCGTCAGCGATCGCCGGTGTGGCCGCGACCATCGAATCAGATTGGTAGGTGTGCGAATCCCCGTGCGCATCGGTGACGAGTGCACCGGCTTCGCGGGCGATCAATGCTCCCGCTGCGGTGTCCCACGGCTTGTTGGACAACATCACGCACGCGTCCAGCGCCCCCTCGGCGACGAAGGCCAGGTCGAGCGTGGCCGCGCCGACCATGCGAATACGTTCGACCAACGGCACCAGGCCTGCCGTGATTGTGAGACGTTGCCGATTGTGGGTGGCGGCGTTGGGTCCGACAGCGTAGTCGCCCAGCGAGACGATCGCCTCGTTGAGGCTTTCGGTTCGGCTGACCGTGATCGGCCGCCCGTTGAGGTATGCCCCATTGCCTTGCACCGCATGATAAGTCCGCCCCAACAGCGGCGCCTGGGTCACCGCCACGACGGGGGATCCGCGGTGCACCAACGCGAGCGAAACCGCGCACAGCGGCAGTCCGTGCGCGAAATTGGATGTCCCGTCGATGGGGTCGAGCACCCAAAGCCAATCCACCGTCGCGATATCCGGTTGCCGCGTGGATTCTTCGGCCAGCGAATCGACCTCCGGGGCGACCTTGCGTAAAAAATCCAGGATTTCATCCTGGATCGCAAGGTCCACATCAGTCACCAGATCGCGATCACCCTTGCGGTGCACACTACCGGGCGGTGACTCCGTTAACGTCTTCGCCCCAATTTGCGCTGCTTGCAATGCAATTTCGAGGAAATCGTCCGGCGTTTTCACCTGGGGCAACCTCGCTTCCATGGGTAGTCGAGTGCGCAGCGAGCATAGCGACTCGTGTCAGCGAGCCCAAGTCGCGACGTCGTTCCTCAGATCTCCAATTATTTTGGCAACAAGCGCCCAGTGTGATAGACGTCATTGGTGCACGATGCTCGGTCGAGAGTTATCCGATGTCACAGAGTTGCTGGTGTTCTCAGCAGAGCTCTTCCGAGTTGCACGCGTAATTTCCAGCGGTGCAGCACTTTTGGTGTCGGCGTACGGTCCGGTCTTGAGACGAACGCTAACGGCGTACCGGTGAGTGGTCGCAGAGATCGGCTCGGCGAGCCACAAATAGCTCAAATATGCCCGGCGTATCCAACTTTGGTGCCTCGCTGTGCATGCTCCGTTATGCGTGGGCAGCCACGTCCGGCCCGATGGGCATGGCGGGTCTGTTCCAATTTGTCCACTGAGTAAATTCGCAGGTAGGTGACGCTGTATGAGCACGATCGACGAACCAATCGGTACACCCGCAACGATTCCCACGGTTGTCCTCCACGACGAAGCGCAGATGCCCGTACTGGGACTCGGAGTGGCGAAGCTGTCGGACGCCGAGACCGAAAGTTCGGTCATCGCGGCATTGGAGGCCGGCTGCCGCTTGATCGACACCGCGGCCGCGTACGGCAACGAAGAGGCGGTGGGCCGCGCGATCGCCGCCTCGGGAGTGCCGCGTGACGAGCTCTGGGTCACCACCAAGCTCGGTACCTCCATGCAGGGGTTCGACAGCGCCCAAGAGTCGTGCAAGGCCAGCCTCGACCGGCTCGGTCTGGACTATCTGGACCTCTACCTGATCCACTGGCCCGCGCCGATGCTGGGCAAGTACGTCGAAAGTTTCGAAGGCATGATCCAGGCCCGGGAGCAGGGCCTCGTCCGCTCGATCGGCGTCTCCAACTTCACCAAGGATCACCTCGACACCGTCATCGAGGAAACCACGGAGGTGCCGGTCGTCAACCAGATCGAGCTTCACCCGCGGCTCACCCAGGCCGAGTTACGGCAGCACCACGACGACCACGACGTGATGACCCAGTCCTACAGCCCGCTCGGCGTGGGCCGGCTGCTCGAGGAGCCGACGGTCGCGTCGATCGCCGCCGAGTATGGCCGCTCGCCGGCGCAGGTGTTGGTTCGCTGGAATCTGCAACTGGACAACCTGGTCGTGGCCCGGTCGTCCAGGCCGGAGCGGGTCGCGGAGAACCTGGACGTGTTCGACTTCAGTCTCGAGGACGAGCACATGGTCGCGATCGAGGCCCTGCACGACGGCACCCGCGTGCTCCACGACCCGCTGGTCTTTACCGGTACCTGAGCCGGCAGCACCCGGGTGCTCACCCTGTCACGGCACTCGCCAGACATGATGGCGGGATGACCGCCGAGATCCGCGTGCTCGACCGTGACGTCGACCTCGTTGACGCTGCCAA
>NZ_JBYCLD010000544.1:0-18810 GCF_057473725.1 Mycobacterium sp. TH-M11
TCGTCGGCGGCACCCTCACCATCGAAATCATCGATCAAGGTGACGGTCACTTTTTTCGCCATTGGTACCCCTTGGTTAGCTTTCGTGCGCGCAATCGTTGCGCAAGCCGTATTCGACCTCGCCGACTAATCTGCCATAAAAATTCGCCTGCTTCAACACAACAGGCTTCGGCGCAGTTCAGTTACCTTGACGACGAACAATCGGAAACAAAACGGTGTCTCTAATTGATAGACCCGTCAAGACCATCAACAGGCGGTCGATACCCATTCCGGTACCTGTGCAGGGCGGCATCGCGTGTTCCATCGCCGCCAGGAAGTCCTCGTCGAGCGCCATGGCCTCGTCATCCCCGGCGGCAGCTGCGCGGGCCTGGGCAGCGAAACGGTCGCGCTGCACCACCGGGTCAATGAGCTCGGAATAGCCCGTGGCCAGTTCGACACCGCGCATATAGAGATCCCACTTCTCGGTGACGCCTTCGATGCTGCGATGCTGACGAGTCAGGGGCGTGGTCTCGACCGGGAAATCCCGAACGAATGTTGGGGCGCTCAGAGCGTGGCCGACAGCATGTTCCCAGAGTTCCTCGACTAGTTTCCCGTGGCCATAGCCGCGATCTTTGGGAATTTCCACGCCCAGTCGATCCGCGATCGCCCAGAGGTCGGCCACCGAGGTGGCGGGGGTGATCTCCTCACCAAGTGCGGACGACAGCGATGGATACATTTCCACCGTCGCCCATTGGCCGTCAATGTCATAGATGCTGCCGTCGGGCAGCGGCAGTTGACGGGTCCCGATCACCTCATCGGCGACCTCTTGAATAATCTCGCGGGTAGCCACCGCCGAGTCGTCATAGGTGCCGTAGGCCTGGTAGGTCTCCAGCATCGAAAACTCGGGCGAATGCGTGGAATCGGCGCCTTCATTCCGGAACACCCGATTCAGTTCGAAGACCCGGTCGAACCCACCGACGACGCATCGTTTCAGGAAAAGTTCTGGTGCGATCCTCAGGAAAAGGTCCGCGTCGAGGGCGTTTGAATGGGTGACGAAAGGCCGGGCGGCCGCTCCACCGGCCAATGTCTGCAGCATCGGCGTTTCGACCTCAAGGAATCCGCGACGCTCAAGCGCGTTGCGCACCGCGCGAATGACCGCGATGCGCTGGCGGGCCACCGTACGCGCCTCCGGACGAACAATCAGGTCGACGTAGCGCTGCCGAACCCGCGACTCCTCGCTCATCTCCTTGTGCGCCACCGGCAGCGGACGCAATGACTTGGAGGCCATCTGCCAGGAATCCGCCAACACCGACAGCTCGCCGCGGCGGGAGCTGATCACCTCGCCGCGCACGTAGACGATGTCACCGAGGTCGACATCGGCCTTCCACGCCTCGAGCTCCTGCTCCCCGACACTGGCGAGGCTGATCATCACCTGAAGCTGGGTGCCGTCGCCCTCCTGCAATGTCGCGAAGCACAACTTGCCCGAGTTGCGGGCGAATACCACTCGCCCCGCGACGCCGACGACGTCGCCGGTGGCGGTGTCGGCGACCAGCTCGGGGTAACCGGCCCGGATCTGGGCGAGCGTGTGAGTACGGTTCACCGCCACGGGGTAGGGATCGCGGCCTTCGGCCAGCAACCGAGCACGCTTGTCGCGGCGGATCCGGAACTGCTCAGGGAGGTCGGATTCGTCCTGCGTGTCGGGGGCAACATCGGCGGAGCTCACGACCCGCCAGCTTAGAGGAACAGGGGCTAGAGAACGAAAAGCCGGCGGCGCTCAGCGCGCCGGACGGAGCCTGCCCCGCTGGCTGTCCCGGTTGCGTTCGAACACCAGCCGCAGTCCGTCCAGGGTCAGATTGGCGTCGTGGTGGTCGACCGTCTCCAGATCGGCCAGCAACAGCGGCGCAGAGTGGCCGGTGGCGACCACGGTCACGTCGTCCCCCGCGCCAGCGGCCTCCTCGCGGACCCGGCGAACCAGACCGTCGACCAGGCCGGCGAACCCGTAGACCGCGCCGGCCTGCATACATTCGACGGTGTTCTTGCCGATCACCGAGCGCGGCCGGGTGAGTTCGACCCGGCGCAGTCCGGCGGAGCGGGCAGCGGCGGCGTCCGAGGAGATCTGGACGCCGGGCGCGATGGCACCGCCGAGGAACTCCCCCTTGGCCGAAACCACATCGACGCAGATCGACGAGCCGAAATCGACAACGATGGCTGCCGTCTTGAACTTGTGAAATGCGGCCAGCCCGTTGACGATCCGGTCGGCGCCCACTTCCTTAGGGTTGTCCACCAGCAGCGGGATCCCGGTGCGTACCCCGGGCTCGATCAACACGGCGGGGACCGAGGGCCAGTACTGGTCGAGCATCAGCCGAACTTCATGCAGCACCGACGGGACCGTGGACAGCGCGGCGGCACCGGTGAGTTGTTCGCCGTCATCTCCGATGAGTCCATCCAGAGTCAACGCCAGCTCGTCGGCAGTGATCTCCGCCTCGGTCCGAATCCGCCACTGCTGCACAACGTTTCCGTTGTCACCGGAACCGGAGATCAGGCCGATGACAGTGTGGGTGTTGCGGACGTCGATCGCCAGCAACACGGCTAGTGCACGCTTCTGGGCGACAGCAGATCCGAAACGTCATCGGGCACGAAGGCCGGGTCGTCACCGAGGTCCACCTGCTTGTTCTCGGCGTCGACGAACACGATCCGCGGCCGGTAGTGGCGGGCCTCGGCGTCCTCCATGGTGCCGTAGGCGATCAGGATGACCAGGTCGCCGGGATGCACCAGATGCGCTGCCGCACCGTTGATTCCGATGACACCGCTGCCCCGCTCGCCAGTGATGGCGTAGGTGACCAGTCGGGCGCCGTTGTCGATGTCGACGATCGTGACCTGCTCACCCTCGAGCAGGTCAGCAGCGTCCATCAGATCGGCGTCGATGGTCACCGAGCCGACATAGTGCAGGTCGGCATGAGTGACCGTGGCACGGTGAATCTTCGACTTGAGCATCGTCCGAAACATCAATTCCTCCGGGTTTGTGCGGCTAACGCCACGTCGGCGTCGATGGGAAGTCCGAGCGTGACCGCCGCGTTGTCGAGCAGTCGGGTCGAGCCGACCCGGGCGGCAATCAACAGGCGTCCGGTTCCGTCGGTGGGCGCCGGGCCGAGGTCGACTCCTCGAACCTGCAGATAGTCGACGTCGACGGCAGGCACCGCGGACAACACCGCGGCGGCGGCATCCAGGGCCGCTTGTGCACCGGCCGCGGCCGCGCGCTCACCGGCAGCCAGGGCGGCCGACAGAGCCGTCGCCGCTTCGCGCTGAGCCGGGTTGAGGTAGCGATTGCGCGAAGACATCGCTAGACCGTCGGACTCGCGCACAGTGGGGACGCCCACCACCGTCACGTCGAGGTTGAGGTCGGTGACCATCTGGCGCACCAAAACCAACTGTTGATAATCCTTCTCCCCCAAGAACACCCGGTCGGGGTTGACGATCGACAGTAATTTGGCGACCACGGTGAGCATGCCGGCGAAGTGGGTCGGGCGCGCCGCCCCTTCGAGTTCGGCTCCCAGCGGTCCCGGGTGCACTGCGGTGCGAGGTCCGTTCGGATACATGGCCGCGGCAGTCGGCGTGAAAACCAGGTCGACCCCTGCGGCGCGCAGCGCAGCCGAGTCGTCGTCCAGGGTGCGCGGGTAGGCGTCCAGGTCCTCTCCGGCGCCGAACTGCAGCGGGTTGACGAAGATCGACACCGCCACCACCGAACCGGGCACCCGCTGCGCCGCGCGAACCAGCGACAGGTGACCTTCATGCAGGGCGCCCATGGTCGGCACCAGCATCACCCGGCGACCGGTCGACCGCAGCGCGCGGCTGACCCGGGCGACGTCATCAGGGCGTTCGTAGACGTTGAACCCGCCGGCGGTGAAGGTGGGCTGCGGGCCCCGGACGGTATTCGAGCTCATCGAGCCAGCACCTCCAGCACGTCGTCGGCGGCACCCGCGCGGTGCGCCGTGCGCAGGGCGTTGGTGCGATAGGCCTCGGCCAGGTCGGGGTCCACGGCGGCCAGCGCCCGCAGGTGCCGGGCCAGGGTGGCCGAGTCGCCACGGGCCACCGGACCGGTCAGCGCGGCCCGACCGTCGCGCAGGGTGTTGGCCAGCGCGGCGCGCACCAGTGGTCCGAGCACCCGCTCGGCGATACCGTCGGGGTCGTCGGCCACAGTCGCGCCGAGCCGCCCCGGCAATGCCGCCCGCAACGCCACCAGCGCATCGTCGATCACGGTGACCACGTGGTTTCCGCCGTGGCAGAGCGCGGCGTGGTAGAGGGTGCGGGCGGACTCCTCGACGCGGAACGGCTCAGCGCCGATCTCGAGCGTCAGTGCCTCGGCGATGGCGAAGCCGATCTCGTCGGCAGCGGTGATACCGAAACAGCTCTCGGACAACCGGTCGATGTCCTCATCCGAGCCGGTGAAGGTCATCGCGGGATGGATGGCCAGCGGCAGGCAGCCCTGCTCGGTCAGCGGCGCAAGCACGCTGATCCCGGTGGCCCCGGAGGTGTGCACAACGATCGTGCCGGCGCGCACGGCGCCCGTGGCGGCCAGACCGGACACTATGCCGGCCAGTTCGGTGTCGGGGACGGCGAGCAGCAGCAGCTCCGCGTCCGCGGCAACATCGGGCGCCGGCAGGATCAGGCTGTCGGGCAGTCGGCGGTGGGCGCGCTGCCGCGACTCCTCGGAGATGGCACTGCAGGCCACCACGACATGCTCGGCGCGCTCCAGCGCAACACCGAGTGCGGTGCCGACGCGGCCAGCCGAGATGACGCCGACCTTGAGCCGGGCGGGCCGCAGTCCGTCGAACTGCGCCATGCAGACGACCTCACAGGTTCTCGTGGTTTTCGTTCCAGTCCCGCGTTGCGGGTACCGGACGGTCGCCGGTGAGTCTATCCCGATCGGTCCCGGCGCTGCGAGTGACGTTGGTCGCAGTCGAGCGGGGATCAGTCCTCGCGGCGGCGGTGCCGGCGACCCTCCGTCGGGGTGGGCTGCAGCCGGGCCAGCAAGTCAGCCACCGACTGGCCGCCGGTGCTGGGGCCGTCAGTGCTCACGTCGGCGCCTGCGGAATGCCGGGACGCGGCCCCACCGACGTGGGCGGGAGCTGCCGGGGCGGCCGCCTGCGGCTCAGCGGCTACCGGTGGCACCCGGTCGAGCGGCGTCGGCTGGGCATGGCCACCGCCCGACTCCGCCGCGTGCCGGGAGCGCGCCCGACGGCGCCCCCCTCCCTCGTGGCGTGCCGGCTCGGCGCCGTTGGCCGGACCGGCGGCGGATTCGGCCGGGCCGGAGTGGCGACCGCGGCGGTTCGGCGCTTCGGCGCTCTGCTCGGACACGCCGTGCCGTCCGGCTTCCGCCGGAACATCCGCCGACCAGTGACTGCCGGGAGCGCCCGGCGGCAACCATTCTCCCTCGGCGCCAACGGGTTTCCAGGATGGGGTCGGCACGGCGGCCCGGGGAGGAGGCTGCGGGGCAGGTGGCGGCGGCTCCGGCTCGCGGCGGGGTTCCGGCGCGACGAAAGGCTGCGGCGGTTGGGCCCAGCGGGCGGCGGCCGGTTGTGACGGCGGGGCCTCCTCGGGGGGCCGGGGTGATTCGTCGGCGCTACGGCGATGCGAACCGCGGCGGCCCTCGACGTGCGGCGCCTGCGGTTTCTGCGGAGCCTGGGGCAGGGGGCTCCCGGCGGCCGGGATCCGCACCTCCGGAACGTCGATGATCGGGTTCTCCGCGGTCTCGGTGACCGAGTCCGGCGGGTAGCTCGTGGTGGCCGCCGACGCGACCCGGGTGGCGCCGGTGTGGGGTTGCTCAGCGGAGCGCGCCCAGTCGCTGTAGGCACGGACCGCGGTCCGCTCAGGCTCAAGGGCCGGCCGGTGGCTCAGGTCGGCGTCGAACAGAATCTCCAGGTTGGTGCGCAGCGCGGACAACTCGGCGCGCAACGCCGCGACCTCGTCGGCGGCCTGTGCCCGCAGTTCTGAGGCCAGTTCGCGGCGCAGCTGGGATTCCACCGTCAGCTCGTACTCGCGACGCGCGGAAATCTCCCGATCGAGTTGCAGGTCGTAGACCAATTTCAGGTCTCGGGCCCGAGCCTGGTCCACATCGCTTTGCCGCCGATAGATCACCGAGACGAACGCGGCGGCGACCGCGGCCCAGAGCGCGATGATGACGGCGAGTTTGAGCAGCTCCACGCGACTGGTGAACACCAGCGCCGAACTCGCGGCGATCGCAAGGATCAGCAACGCCGTCATCAATGTCCAGCCCGGCCTGCGAACTCCACGCCGACCCGGGGCGCGGGACAGGACCGAATTCATCTGCGCCGCTCTCCCCCGCAAGCGGGAGGTGCCCCCTCCTCGCCGCTCTGTCCCGTACCGTTGCTGGCGCGCATTGCCCGACTGTACCTGTACGAGGTCAATCCGCGTGTCGCCCCACTCCGGCGATTCTCACCCGGGTTGGTTTCCGGTCAGCTCGGTGGGCGGGCACGGATCGTCCGGCGATTTGCAGCGGTTCTGCAGCCACAGCGCGGCGATGAGCAGAGCCAGCGCGCTGGCCGCGGCGACCACGGCGCCGCCGGTGTCCTGGGCCGCAACCTGCAGCGTGGACCGGCGCGGCAGCAGATAGCCGAGCACACCAAGCCAGAAGCCCAGCACCAGCGCCCCCATCCAGGCCGACGCCTTGGCGACCACCACGGTGCGAGCCACCGCGAGCGGATGCAGCCGGCCGGCCCCGGCGCCGATCTGGCCGTCGTCGATCTTCGCCCCGACGTAGCGACCCCACGCCCCCTCGGCGATCGCGACCGCCAGCAGCGATATTCCGGTCCACACGGTGATGGGCGGGAACCATCGATACAGCAGCGGGACCGCCAGGTAGCTGATGATGGCGACCGCGGCTGCCGCGGCGGCCACGTCACGTTTGCGAGTCGGGCCCATCAGAGCTGCAGCACCAGGTCGGTCAGCGACACACCGGCACGCTCAGCCGGTTCCAGCTCGTCGAGCAAATCTGTCACCGCACGCGGTCGGCCGTCTACGGCCAGTCGTGCCTCCGGCTCGATCGATAACCAGGGCACCAGGACGAACGCACGCAGATGGGCCCGCGGGTGGGGCAGGGTCAGCGCGTCGTCGTCGGATCGCACCTCGGTCCCGTGCAGATCGCGGTAGCTAATCACGTCGACATCCAGGGTCCGTGGCCCCCACCGCTGCGTGCGCACCCGCTCGGCCGCCTGCTCCAGTTCGTGCGCCCGGCGCAGCCAGCCGTGTTCGTCGGCGGCCGGATCTTCGACGATCAGCACCGCGTTGAGGAAGGGCCCCTGTTCGACGCCGCCCCATGCCGCGGTCTCGTACACCCCCGAAACCGCGCGCACCGCTGGGCGCAGGCCGTCGACCGCCGACTGCAGCAGGGCCAACCGGTCCCCCAGGTTGGACCCGATGGAAAGCACCGCACGGCTCACGCCGGCACCACCCTGCCGCGTCGATCGCTGCGTGAGCGCCGGGCCACCACCGCAACGTCGGCGAAGGTGAGCGGGATCGGGGCGTGTGGCTTGTGCAGCGCCACCTCCACGGCCTGCACCCGCGGGTCGCCCATCACCTCCTCGGCGATCTCGGCGGCGACGGTCTCGATGAGATCGCGAGCCGGGCCCGCGACGATATCCGCGGCGCGCTGCGCGAGCTGTCCGTAGTCGTAGGTATCGGCCAAGTTGTCGCTGGCTGCCGCAGCGGCGAGGTCCATCCAGACCGTGATGTCGACGATGAAGTCCTGACCGTCGGCACGCTCGTGCGCGAACACACCGTGGTTGCCGCGAACCTTCAAGCCGCGCAACTCGATCCGATCAGTCATCGCTTGCGCCTCCTTGATTCCAGGCTTCCAGGACTCGTAGCGCGTCGACCGAGGCCCGCACGTCGTGCACCCGCACGCCCCAGGCGCCGTGCAGCGCGGACAACGCCGATATCACCGCGGTGGCCGTTTCGCGCTCGTCGGGCGGCCGCGGCGTGCCGTCCTCGCTCGCCAGCAGCGTACCGAGAAACCGCTTACGTGACGCGCCGACCAGCACCGGCATACCGAGGTCGACCAATTGCGGCAACCCATGCAGCAGTGCCCAATTGTGTTGCGCGGTCTTGGCGAAGCCCAGACCGGGATCGACGATCAACTGCGCCGGATCCACGCCGGCGGCCACAGCCGCGTCGACGGCTGCGAGCAGATCCTGACGGACCTCGGCAGTGATGTCGCCGTAGCACTGCACCCGGTGCGGATTATCGGGATCGACCGGCCGCCAGTGCATCAGCACCCATCGGGCACCCGAAGAGGCCAACAGCGGAGCCATGGCGGGGTCCGCCGCTCCCCCGGACACGTCGTTGACGATCGTGGCGCCGGCGTCCAGCGCTGCTTCAGCCACGGCGGCATTCATCGTGTCAACGCTGACCGTAATACCTTGGTCAGCAAGTTCTTTCACCACCGGGACCACTCGCTGCGCTTCCGCCCGCGGGTCGGTGCGCACCGCGCCGGGCCGAGTCGATTCGCCCCCTACGTCGATGATCGCCGCACCCTGGCCCGCCAGCTCTCGGCCGTGCGCCACGGCGCGATCGACGTCGAGGTAGCGCCCGCCGTCGGAGAACGAATCGGCGGTGACGTTGACCACCCCGACGACCAGCACGCGTGTCTGGCTCACTTGCGCCGAATGAGTTCCAGGGCCTCAGCGCGCGACGTGCTGTCGGTTTTGAACTGCCCGCGGACCGCTGACGTGGTGGTGATCGCGCCGGGCTTGCGCACTCCGCGCATCGCCATGCAGAGGTGCTCGGCCTCGACCACCACAATGACTCCGCGCGGATTCAGTTTGCGCATCAGGGCGTCGGCGACCTGTGCGGTCAACCGCTCCTGTACCTGCGGCCGCTTCGCGTAGAGGTCGACCACCCGTGCCAGCTTGGACAGACCGGTGATCCGGCCGTCGTGGCCGGGGATGTAGCCGACGTGGGCGACACCGTGAAAGGACACCAGGTGGTGCTCACAGGTCGAGTAGAGCGGGATCTCCCTGACGATCACCAGCTCTTCGTGCTGCTCATCGAAGGTGGTCTCCAGCACCGCGTCGGGGTCGGTGTAGAGCCCGGCGAACATCTCCTGATATGCCCGCGCCACCCGAGCCGGGGTGTCGAGCAGACCCGGGCGGTCGGGGTCTTCGCCCACCGCGAACAGCAGCTCGCGCACGGCGGCCTCAGCCCGCGCCTGATCGAAAATTGTCGACGTCATCGTCGACCCCGCTTTCTCAATCACCGGACGGCTGCTCGGACCGGTTGTTCTCCGTGCCGTGACCGCCGCCGTCTGCCTCACCGGACGATGCCGGCGGTGGCGGCGGCTGACCCGCACCGGGATACGGCTGGGGTTGGTGCTGATACGGCGGGTAGTGCTGAGCGGGCGGATAACCGCTGGGTGGCCAGTGCTGGGGCGGATACCAGTAGCCGCCCTGCTGCGGGGGCTGCGCCTGCTGCTGCGAAGGCGGCCAGCCGGGTGCGTGCCAGCCCGCCGGGGCGCCGTAGTCGGGCTGGGTGCCCGCGTCACCGCCGGCGGGCACACCGTTGCTGCCGTTGGGACCGGATTCGCCCGCCCGGGCCGCCGCCTCGCGCGACGCCTGAGCGATGGCGGCCTTGAACGCCGGTTCCGGCTTCGGCTGTGGCCACGGCTCGCCTCGCTCGATGGCCAGCTCACCGGGGGTCTTGATCGGCGGCTTGTCGGATGGGACACGCCCGCCGAAGTCGTCGAACGCCGTCAGCCGGGGCCGCTTGTTCACGTCGCCGAAGATCTTCTCCAGGTCGGCGCGGTGCAGCGTCTCCTTCTCCAACAGCTCACCGGCCAGGATGTCGAGGACGTCGCGGTATTCGGTGAGGATCTCCCAGGCCTCAGTGTGCGCGGCCTCGATGAGCTTGCGGACCTCGTCATCGATGTCGCGGGCCACTTCGTGCGAATAGTCGGCCTGCTTACCCATCGCACGTCCGACGAACGGGTCGCCGTGGTCGGTGCCGTAGCGAACCGCGCCGAGCTTGGCGCTCATGCCGTACTCGGTGACCATGGCCCGCGCGACCGCGGTGGCCTTCTCGATGTCGGAGACCGCGCCGGTGGTCGGCTCGCGAAACACCAGTTCCTCGGCGGCGCGCCCGCCCATGGCGAAGACCAGCTGAGCGATCATCTCCGAGCGGGTGCGCAGTCCCTTGTCTTCCTCGGGCACTGCCACCGCGTGCCCGCCGGTACGGCCGCGGGCCAGGATGGTGACCTTGTAGACCGGGTCGATGTCGGGCATCGCCCACGCCGCCAGGGTGTGGCCGCCCTCGTGGTAGGCGGTGATCTTCTTCTCGTGTTCGCTGATGATCCGGCCCTTGCGCCGGGGGCCGCCGATCACCCGGTCCACCGCTTCTTCCAGGGCCGCGCCGGTGATGACGGTGCCGTTCTCGCGCGCGGTCAGCAGCGCCGCTTCGTTGATCACGTTGGCCAGGTCGGCGCCGGACATGCCGACGGTGCGCTTGGCCAGCCCGTCCAGGTCCGCGTCGGGGCCGATCGGTTTGCCCGCCGAATGCACCCGCAGCACCGCCCGCCGCCCGGCGATGTCGGGGTTGGTCACCGGGATCTGGCGGTCGAACCGGCCGGGCCGCAGCAGCGCGGGGTCGAGGATGTCGGGCCGGTTGGTGGCCGCGATCAGGATGACCCCGGCCCGCTCGCCGAAGCCGTCCATCTCCACCAGCAACTGGTTGAGAGTCTGCTCGCGCTCGTCGTGTCCGCCGCCCATGCCGGCGCCGCGCTGGCGACCGACCGCGTCGATCTCGTCCACGAACACAATGCACGGGCTGTTCTGTTTGGCCTGTTCGAACAGGTCCCGCACCCGGGAGGCGCCGACACCGACGAACATCTCCACAAAGTCCGAGCCGGAGATGGTGAAAAAAGGAACACCGGCTTCTCCTGCTACGGCGCGGGCCAGCAGCGTCTTGCCGGTGCCGGGCGGGCCGTAGAGCAGCACACCTTTGGGGATCTTGGCGCCCAACGCCTGGTAGCGGCCCGGGTTCTGCAGGAAGTCCTTGATCTCGTAGAGCTCTTCGACCGCCTCATCCACGCCGGCGACGTCGGCGAAGGTGGTCTTGGGCATGTCCTTGCCCAACTGTTTGGCCCGGGATTTGCCCATGCCGAAGCCCATCCGGGCGCCGCCCTGCATTCGGGAGAACATCACGAACAACCCGATCAGCAGCAGCATCGGCAGCATGTAGATCAGCAGTGAACCGAGCAGGCTGCCCTGGTTCACCACGGTGTTGATCTCGGCCTTCTTGGCAGTCAACGCGGTGTAGAGCGGAACCGCGTACCCGGTCGGGTACTTGGTGATCAGCTTGTCGACCTTCTCGGCGCGGCCGGGCTTGTCGGCTTTACCCGACTTGCCGGCTTTGTCGGTCACCTCAACGCTGGTGAGCGGGGTCTTCAGGACCAGGCGCAGCTGCTGTTCGCGGTCGTCGAGCTGGGCGCTCTTGACGTTGCCACTGTGGATCTGGGCCACCGCCACCGAGGTGTCGACCGGTTTGTATCCGCGGGTGTCATCGCTGAAATAGAAGAACGACCAACCGAGCAGCAACACCACTGCGATCGCGGTTACGGTGCGGATCACGTTTTTGCGATTCATCAGACATCGGCCGGGCGCGGCCAAATCCTTCCAATACATGCAGCTGGGCATGTTCAGGCTACCGTCCCTTGCGGTTTACCTGCCTGGCCGGACTCGGGAACCCTGTTCGATAGCGGCCCGGTTGTGCTTTGGTGTGACGGTGGCGCCCGCAATCGAACGAGCAACTCAACGATTCGTCGACACCAACGGCGTGACCCTGCGGGTCACCGAGGCGGGCGAGCGCGGTGCGCCGGTGGTGTTGCTGGCGCACGGATTCCCAGAATTGGCCTTCTCGTGGCGCTATCAGATCCCGGCACTGGCCGACGCGGGATTCCACGTACTGGCACCCGATCAGCGCGGATACGGCGGCTCGTCGCGACCCGACGAGATCGCCGCCTACGACATCCACGCGCTGACCGGGGACCTGGTCGGCCTGCTCGACGACGTCGGAGCCGACCGTGCCGTCTGGATCGGCCACGACTGGGGGGCGCCGGTGGTGTGGAACGCCGCCCTGCTGCACCCCGACCGGGTGGCCGCGGTCGCGTCACTGAGCGTGCCCCCGACACCGCGGCCCCAGCAGCAGCCGACCCAGGCGTGGCGGCAGCTGTTCGGCGACAACTTCTTCTACATCCTCTACTTCCAGCAGCCCGGCGTCGCCGACGCCGAACTCGACGCAGACCCGGCCCGCACCATGCGCCGCATGCTGGGCAGCCTGAGCCCCACCGACAAGGCCGCGGCGCTGCGGATGGTGGCCCCCGGAGCGGAGGGCTTCATCGATCGGCTGGCCGAGCCCGACCGGCTGCCGGGCTGGATCAGCCAAGCAGAGGTGGACCACTACATCGACACCTTCACCCGGACCGGTTTCACCGGGGGACTGAACTGGTATCGCAATTTCGACCGCAACTGGGAGACCACCGCGCACCTGGCCGGGGCCACCACCGATGTCCCGGCGTTGTTCATCGCCGGAACCGCCGACCCGGTGCTGTCGTTCACCCGCCGCGACCGGGCCACCGAGGTGGCCACCGGACCCTACCGCGAAGTGCTCATCGAAGGAGCCGGCCATTGGCTGCAACAGGAACGCCCCGACGAGGTGAACGCGGAACTGCTGGAGTTCCTGGCGGGCCTACCGGCATGACGACGCGGCCTCCGCTGCGGTTCGGGGTTTTTATCACCCCGTTTCACGCGCTGGGTCAATCACCCACCGTCGCACTGGAATACGACCTGGAGCGGGTCGTCGCGCTGGATCGGCTCGGGTTCGACGAGGCCTGGTTCGGCGAACATCACTCCGGCGGGTATGAGCTGATCGCCTGCCCCGAGGTGTTCATCGCGGCGGCCGCCGAGCGCACCAAGCACATCCGGCTGGGCACCGGGGTGGTCTCACTGTCCTATCACCACCCGCTGATGGTGGCCGATCGCTGGGTGCTGCTGGATCATCTGACCCGGGGCCGGGTGATGTTCGGCGCGGGGCCGGGCGCACTGCCCACCGACGCCCACATGATGGGCATCGACCCGGTCGAGCAGCGCCGGATGATGCAGGAGTCCCTGGAGGCAATTCTGGCGTTGTTCCGGGCCGAGCCGGGCGAACTGGTCACCCGGTACTCGGACTGGTTCACCCTGCGCGACGCGGCGTTGCACATCCGCCCCTACACCTGGCCGTACCCGGAGATCTCCACGGCGGCGATGGTTTCCCCGTCCGGCCCGCGACTGGCCGGCACGCTGGGCACCTCGCTGCTGTCGCTGTCGATGTCGGTGCCGGGTGGCTTCGCGGCACTGGAGAACACCTGGCAGGTGGTTCGCGATCAGGCCGCCAAAGCCGGGCGTAACGAACCGGACCGCAACGACTGGCGGGTGTTGAGCATCATGCACGTCGCCGACACCCGCGAGCAGGCGGTGGCCGACTGCACCTACGGTCTGCAGGATTTCGCAAACTACTTCGGCGCGGCCGGATTCGTCCCGCTGGCCAGCGAGGTCGAAGGTTCACCGCAGACGCCGACCGAGTTCGTCGAGGCCTACGCCGCGGCCGGAAGCTGCTGCATCGGCACCCCCGACGACGCGATCGAACACATCACCGATCTGCTGGAGCGCTCCGGCGGATTCGGCACCCTGCTGTTCCTGGGACACGACTGGGCGTCACCGGAGGCCACCTATCACAGTTACGAACTGTTGGCCCGCAAGGTGATTCCACACTTCAAAGGCCAACTCGCCGCACCCAAGGCCTCACACGAATGGGCCAGGGGCATGCGTGACACGCTGTTCGGCCGGGCCGGTGAGGCGATCAAGAACGCCGTCGTCGAGCACGTCACCGAGTCGGGCGGTGGGGCGCGTTGATGCGCGCCGCGGTGCTGCGCGACGGGCGGATGATCTACCGCGACGACGTGCCGGAGCCGACGCCCGGGCCGGGCCAGGTGCTGGTCGAGGTGACGGCCTGCGGCATCTGCGGATCCGATCTGCACTTCGCCGCGCACGGCGACCAGGTACTGGCCGCGACGCGGGCCATGTCCGGCAGTCCCTCCTCCGAGGCGTCGGTCGACCTGTCCGCCGACATCTTCATGGGCCACGAGTTCAGTGCGCGGGTATTGGAGGCCGGCCGCGACACCGACACCTTTGCACCTGGAACGCCGGTCACGTCGATTCCGGTGCTGTTGGCCGCCAAAGGTATTGAGCCGATCGTCTACTCCAACACCACGGTGGGCGGCTACGCCGAGAAGATGCTGCTGTCGGCTCCACTGTTGTTGGCCATCCCCAACGGCCTGGACCACCGGCACGCCGCACTGACCGAACCGATGGCGGTCGGGCTGCACGCGGTGAACAAGTCCGGTATCGCGCCCGGCGAGACCGCGCTGGTACTGGGCTGCGGCCCGATCGGGATGGCGATCATCGCCGCGCTGCGGAACCACGGGGTGGAAGACATTGTGGCCGCGGACTATTCACATGCCCGGCGCGAGCTGGCGACGGTAATGGGCGCGCATCGGACACTCGATCCGGCGCAGGGGTCGCCGTTCGACACCGTCAAGCCGAAGGTGATCTTCGAGGCGGTCGGCGTGCCGGGCGTCATCGACGACGTGCTGCGGCGCGCGCCGGTAGGCGTCCGACTGGTGGTCGCGGGGGTGTGCATGGAACCCGACACCGTGCACCCCTTCTACGGAATCGCCAAGGAGATCAGCATGCAGTTCGTCTTCGCCTACGAACCGGCGGAGTTCGCCGCCTCGCTGCGGGCCATCGCCGAGGGACAGATCGACGTGGCGCCCTTGATCACCGGCGAGGTGGGACTCGACGGCGTGGCTGCGGCGTTCGACGACCTGGCCGACCCCGACCGACACTGCAAGATCCTGGTTACCCCGTAGCCGACGCTCCCAGCCACGCCTTCGGGAAGCCACCGGCGTCAACCAGCTGCTTCGACCACCCGCCCACCAGTTCCACCAATTCACCCATATCGTCACCGAGGCGGGCCACGATCCCGGCACATGCCGCATCGGTTGACGTCTCGACCGCCTCGCGCGCGGCGCGCCCGGCATCGCTGAGCACTCCGTCACGCGCCAGCCCGCGCTCGGCCAGCCGCTCCTCGCCCCCGGTCAAGTCGTCATCGCTCCACGCCCTGGACCGGACATACGTGCGCGGCGGAAATCCGCGATAAAGCTCGGTGACCAGGCCGATCTCGACGGCATCGAATCCGGCTGCAACCCAGGCGTTCACGTGCGCGTCGCCACGGAACTCGCGGAGTTGGTCAGCTAATAGCCAGGCATCGGTCAGCGGCTCGCCGACCAGCCCGTCGGCAACCAGCCCGGCGAACAGCGGCTTGCCCGCCATCGACAGACCGTCGGTTGCGCGACGCAGCAACTCCACCGCGCGCTCGATGCCGTCGGGAGCGGCGCCCAGGACCCTGCGCAGCTGGCCCACCGAGCCCTCGGTGCGCGCCGCGCGGATAGTCGGTGCGTCGGTCAGCTTCCAGCCGTAGCCGACGGCGGGAACGACCACCGCCGGATTGAACACCCCGAACGTCGCGGCGATCACCTCGCCGGGCGCCTGCCCCAACGCAGAGCCGCGGCTGCAGAAGTACGCCGGCCCGTCCGGCATTTCGACCCCATCGGTTGTCGCGGGGCTGGTACCGAAACCGAGGGCCGCGTAACCGCGATGACATTCCGGGGAGAAGTACACCTGGCCGGCGAACGGCTCGATGGCGCTGGACAGTGCTCGCGACGGCGCGGTGGTGGTCATCGCCTCAGTCTGCCGCACGGGTCTTTTTCGCCGGTGCGTGCATCGACTCCGATAGGGTGCCACTCATGCCGACACACAGTGCCCGGATGGTTCTCCGCTGGTCGATGACGCTGGCGCTGGCCGGCGTGGCCGCCCTCGCCATGGCCGGCTGCGATGCCGCGCCAGGCGGCGGAACGGACATCCCGCGTCAGGTGACCGTCGTGGGCACCGGCGAGGTCCAGGGGGTTCCGGACACGCTGACCACCGAGGCGGGCATCGAGTTCGTCGCCGGAGACGTCACCAGCGCGATGAACCAGACCAGCGAGCGTCAGCAGGCGGTGATCGACGCACTGGTGGATGCCGGCGTGGACCGCAAGGACATCAGCACCACCCAGGTCAGCCTGCAGCCGCAGTACGGCAATGCCGATGCCAGCGGGTCGGCGAACATCACCGGCTACCGGGCCGGCAACACCATCCGGGTCAAGGTCGAGCGCGATTCGGCCTCCCAGGTGCTGGCGGTGATCGTGCGAGCCGGCGGGGACGCCACCCGGATCAACGGGGTGAGCTACTCCATCGAGGACGATTCGGCCCTGGTGCGTGGCGCTCGGGAGCGGGCCTTCAACGACGCCAAGGACCGTGCCGAGCAGTACGCGCAGCTGTCGGGCCTGCGGCTCGGCCAGGTGATCTCGATCTCCGAGATCGCCGGCGGAACGCCGCCGCCGATGCCGGTGGGGATGCCGATGCCCCGCGCGATGGCCGCCGCTCCCCCGGTCGAGCCCGGTCAGCAGACCGTGAGCTTCACCGTGACGGCGGTGTGGGAGCTGAGCTAGACCTTTCGCCCACCTCGTGTGCGGAACCATCCAGATGGCCGCCGCGTACAGGTAGCATCCGTCGGATGCACAGGCTGGTATTGACGTGAAGAACCCCGTGTCCCTCGGGATTACAGCGCTCGGGGCGCTTGCCATGTGGTCGCAGCATTCTTGCCGTATGTCGAATCGGGGCGACTCCTCCCCATCGAGGGCAACACGCTGATTCAATCCGCCAATGGCTGGCGTTTGATCATCTCCGCCGCCGCCGCGTCTACCGTGCAGACAGCGGTACTAAGAGCGACCGGATCTGGGCGCGGATAATGCCGTTCCTGGGCGCCGCGTACCTGGTGCATCTCTGGGCCAACAAGGATGGGCGCACCGTGTATCCGATAGGGGTTGACGGAACGGACGCACCCGGCAGAGTGGCCAGCTTGGGAATCGGGTTCTACCTGGGCCGCGGTCGGCCTCGTCCTGGCGGTGGCCGGAACAACACTCTTATGGGACGCAATCAAAGCGCCAGCCAGGGATGAGCAAGGCGACGAGAACGACGAACCCTCTCCACATCCCGCTAGCAAGACCACACTCAGAGATCTGATTCCGCGCGACAAGGGGACCGCCGACGGCTAGTGACCGAAAGCCACGCCGGCCTTCTTGTCGCTAGTTGCCCGTATGCGCACATTGTTGATGGGTCAACGCGTGAGCGTCCGATGCCCTGAGAGATGACACGATTCCTGTCGGCCTGTCGGCCCCGAAGTGTCTTGAGTCAAGTAGATGGCAGGTTTTGGTTGTCTAGGTAGGCCTGCTTGGGGGTTCGGTCGTTGAGGGCTTGGTGTGGCCGGATGGTGTTGTAGATGATGCGGAAGCGGTGAGCTTCCATGTCGAGTGCGTCGCCGTCCCCGATGTAGCCGCGGAAGAGGTGCTCGTATTTCAGGGTCCCGAAGAAGCGCTCGATGACACCGTTGGTCTGCGGTGCTTTGATTCGGGTGCGGATGTGGCGCAGTAGTGGATCGTGCCCGGTGAAGAGGCTTTGGAAGTCTTTGCCGCGGTAACAGGGCCCGTTGTCGGAGACGACGGCGATGGGGGCGGGCATGTAGCCGATGACGTGCTCCTGGGTGTCGAGGACCTCCATCTGCCCGCGATCTAGCCGCAGGTCGGCCAGGTTCAGCACGCGGGCGGCTTCCTCGACCGCGAGTCGGATGCAGTGCACGGCGTCGACGCCGCGACCGGTGGGGGTGACGGTGATCGCCAGGCAGTACTTGGAGACGTAATCGATCACGGCGCTGATCCGCCAGATCCCCCCGTGGGCTGTTTCGAACTCGGAGAAGTCGGTCTGCCAGACCCGGTTGCGCTCGGTCGGCGGATCGTGAAACACCTGTCGACGCAACGCGGCCCATGATTTACGGTCGGCTCGGAAGCCTTGAGGCAGCAGCAGGCCGCGGCGCCGTAGCGCGCGTTGGACCGAGGAATTGGTGACCTCGTGGCCATCGGCACGCATCAAGGCTGCGATCTTGCGGTAGCCCCAGGCTGGCCAGGCTTCGGCGTATTTGGCGGCCAGGGCCTCAATACGGTCGACTTGAGGCGCCGGCCAGGGGCCTTTGGGTGGGTTACCGGCGCGCGCCCGAGCCAGGCGGCGGCGGTAGGTCCGCTCCGGGATGCCGGCGAGCAAGGCGAACCTCGAAACCGGCAGTTGAGCTGCCTCTCTTAGGGCTTCGAGGTCCTGGCAGGGACCTGATTGATCAGCGCGGCGCCGCGCTGCCAGATCCGCAACTGCACCGTCGCTTCAGCCAGCGCGAGCTTGAGCTGTTCGTTTTCCAACTGCAGCCGCCGCTGCTCAGGAGCGCCTTTGGCCCCGGCCGAGCCGCTGGGCACTTCCTGAAGTCGCTCAGCGCCAGCGGCGAGGAACTGATGCTTCCACTTCGTCATCGTCACCGTCGTGACACCGCAACGGCGCGCCGCTTCAGCACAGGTCATCTCCCCAGCCAACACAGCAAGGACCAAGCGGGCCTTCTCCTCGGCAGCGACCTTCGTCCGTCGCGATCGAGCCATCTCCACAACCTTCCAGCCATGGCCGCAGTTATCCACAACGTGCGACCCTGCCAAATAGTTTGAGTCAGTGGAGCACGCTATAATCGAACGTATGTTCGATCAGTCGCGGGTTCCGTCTCCGGAGTCGATCGCGCGGCTTAGTGAGCGGTTTGA
>NZ_JBYCLD010000545.1:0-2137 GCF_057473725.1 Mycobacterium sp. TH-M11
GCTTGAGCACCACGGTGCAGCCGGCCAGCAGTGCCGGCCCCAGCTTGTTGATCGCCAGGAACAGCGGCACGTTCCACGCCACGATCGCGCCCACCACACCGAGCGGTTCACGATGGACGATGGTTTGCCCGTAGCCGCCGTTGCGGACTTCCTGCCACTTGACCTGGTCGACGGCGGGGCCGGCGAAGAAGCTGAGGCAACCAATTCCACTCATCCACTGCATCGTCTCGACCGACATCGGCGGCTGGCCGGTCTCGTCGCCGAGAAGTTTGACGAAGTGGTCCTTGCGTTCTTCCATCAGCTTCAATGCGCCGGCGATGACGGCCGCGCGCTCCTTGGGCGGCGTTGAGGGCCAGGGACCACTGTCGAAAGCCGCGCGCGCCGCGGCGACCGCGGCGTCGACGTCGGCCGCTGCAGCCAGCGGCACCTTGCCGACGTACTCGCCGGTCGCGGGGCAGTGCACCTCGATGACCTCGGACGTCGACGGCTCGGTCCACTTGCCGCCGATGAACAGCTTGTCGTACTCCGTCGTAGCTTGCTGGGTTGTGACTTGTGTCATGGCCGCCAGCCTACCCAAGCCGGGCCAAAACGAGAACACGTTTCATTACAGTGGTGCAAGGACCAGAACGAGATTGCTCACCAGCAACTCACGCACGCCGGGCACCGCGGTCAGCCACCAGGCCCATTTCGGGTGGTAGCGGGGAAAGGCGGCGATCAGCGCGCCCGTGCTCGCGGCCCAGTCCAGGCCCTCGGCGGCCGACACCGCAAACAACGACGACCCGTAGTTGTTCTTGGCCGGATGACCGTGTTTGCGCGCGTAGCGCGCCGCCGCCCGGGCCCCGCCCAGATAGTGGCTCAAGCCCATCTCGTGGCCACCGAACGGGCCGAGCCAGACCGTGTACGACAGCACCACCAGACCACCGGGCCTGGTGACCCGCAGCATCTCGGCGCCCAGTTCCCACGGCCGCGGGACATGCTCGGCGACGTTCGACGACAGGCAGATGTCGGTGCTGTCGTCGGCGAACGGCAGCGCCATGCCCGACGCCCGCACGAAAGTCCCGGATGTGCTCGTCAAGACTGGCCCCGCAGCGTGTATTTCGGCGGGCTCGGGCTCGACGCCGATGTAGTGGAGCCCAGCGTCGGTGAACGCCCGGGCGAAATATCCGGGTCCGCCGCCGACATCGAGCACCCGGCGACCGACCGGGCGTTCGCCGTGGACGCCCTGCCAGAGGTCGCCGATCATGTCGGCGGTGTCGACGGCCAGCGGGCCGTAGAACTCCGCCGGGTCGGTCTGCTCGTGGCGAAAGCTCGCCAACAGCCGCGCCGAGCGGCGCAGCGTCGCCCGCCGCGCGAACACCCCGGTCACGGCCACCGATCCAAGCCTACGGTTTGCCGCCGGATAGTCTGGCGTCCGATGCCTGGTGTGCGCTCGGTCCTGTTGCTGTGCTGGCGCGATACCGGCCACCCGCAGGGCGGCGGCAGCGAGACCTACCTGCAGCGCATCGGCGCACAGCTGGCCGCGTCCGGCCTCGAGGTCACACTACGGACCGCGCGGTACCCGGGTGCGGCTCGACGGGAAGTTGTCGACGGCGTCCGCATCGACCGGGCCGGCGGCCGATACTCGGTCTACATCTGGGCGATGCTGGCGATGGCGGCAGCCCGGATCGGGGTTGGGCCGCTGCGACGGATCCGGCCCGACGTCGTTGTCGACACCCAAAACGGCCTGCCTTTTCTGGCCCGGCTGATCTACGGCTCGCGCGTCGTGGTGCTGGTGCACCACTGCCATCGTGAACAGTGGCCGGTGGCCGGCTGGTTGCTCAGTCGAGTCGGCTGGTTCGTCGAATCGTGGCTGTCGCCCAAGGTGCATCGGCGCAATCAGTACGTGACGGTGTCGCTCCCGTCGGCCCGCGACCTGGTCGGCCTCGGTGTCGGAAACGACCGCATTGCCGTGGTGCGCAACGGGGTCGACGAGGCTCCCGAGTCGTCGTCGAGCGGCCCCCGCGCGGCCACGCCACGTGTGGTGGTGCTCTCGCGGCTGGTGCCGCACAAGCAGATCGAGGACGCGCTGGATGCGGTCGCGCAGTTGCGGACGTCGATACCCGATCTGCATCTCGACGTCGTCGGTGGCGGCTGGTGG
>NZ_JBYCLD010000546.1:0-2706 GCF_057473725.1 Mycobacterium sp. TH-M11
CTATCGAGACCACCAACGCGAGCGCGTAGAGCGCCCACAGCCACCCCCGGTGGCGGCGGATGGCAGTGATCAGCAGGACGGTCAGCCAGACCGCCGCGACCGCTTGCAGCGCATACGAACGCGCTTCGACGGCCGCCCACGTCGTCCGGGGAAGGATGGCGAACACAATGCCCGCGTAGATCGCCGTGTGCCGCGGCAGGAACTGCCTGGCCAGGACCACTACACCGGCGGCTGCCAAACCCACGGCCACGCAGCTGGGCACCCGAGACCAGAACTCGGTGGCCGGGAACAGGGCGAACCAGCCGTGCATCAGCAGGTAGAACAGCCCGTGCACGGCGTCGATGTGGCTAAGCAGCTTCCACAGGTCGGGCAGCGACCGGCTGAAGGAGGCGGAAATCGTCGCGCTCTCGTCGAACCACAGGGACGGCCGGCCCGCGGCCACACTGCCGATCAGCGAGGCCAACAACGCGATGGCGAGCGGGTCCAGTAGCCGGCCCGGGCTCCGCGGCGGTGTAACGGGCGCAAGAACCGCCTTCGTGGGTTCCTCGACTGTGGTGGCGACCATGATGTGTGCCACTGTAGGGCCACCCCGGTGAACCTGCTTACCCGTACTGCCTGATCACGGCCTACTTTCACCGACCAATTCAACATGCCCGACTGCGGCGGCCAGCCAAGATTATCGCGAAACATATTGGACGACAGAACATCTCGTATGGGCAAATCGAGAATGCGAACGAGACCAAAGTCTCAGGATGCGAGTGCTGCAGCACTAGCGGAGAATTACGGTCCTGATCGGCGTGTTCCGAATTCGACCATCTGTCTGCGGCAAAGCGTTACTGTCTGGGGTTGGCGTAGCAACCGACACCTGGGAGGGTAAATGAGCGCCTATCGGACCGTGGTGGTAGGGACCGACGGATCGGATTCGTCGCTGCGCGCGGTGGAGAGGGCAGGCACCATTGCCGGGGCGGACGCGAAGCTGATCGTCGCGACGGCCTATCTACCTCAGCACGAGGATCCGCGCGCCGCCGACGTTCTGAAGGACGAGAGCTACAAGGTGTCGGGCAGCGCTCCGATCTATGCGATTTTGCGCGAGGCCAGAGAACGGGCCCATGCTGCGGGAGCCGCGAACATCGAGGAGCGGTCGATTGTCGGCGCCCCCGTTGACGCGCTGGTGGGCCTTGCGGAGGAAGTTGGCGCCGATTTGCTGGTCGTCGGCAATGTCGGCCTGAGCACCATTGCTGGCCGACTGCTGGGATCGGTGCCCGCCAACGTGTCACGGCGCGCCAAGGTGGACGTGCTGATCGTTCACACCTCGTAGTCGCGCGCCCGCCCGGCGATCGGCACCGCGGGTTGATCGTGCACTATTGACTGAAACTCATTGGCGCCGAGGTGGTCGAGAGGTACGTGCGGTGCGTGTTGAGCATCTGAGCAGTCCGGGCTGTCCGAACGCGGCAGGATCCCGCGCCCTGATAGCCGAGTGTTTGGAAGCCTTGGGGCTGACCGCATCGGTGGTGGAGCGTGTCGGAGCTTTTCCTTCGCCATCCGTACTTGTTGATGGTGCCGACGTGATGCGTCCCGATCAACCCCCAACCGGTGAATGCTGCCGGTTGGACGTTCCGACCCGTGCGGCAATCTTGGCCGCGCTGCAACGGGCGGCGGAGCGGCGGTAGGTGGCGCTGCGATCAGATCATCGATCTGACGTGAGCCAACGGCAGGGGATTTGACCCTTGTCCGAGTCGCGGGAGTCAGGTCACCAGCCGCGCTCGCGCCATTCCGCCAGATGCGGCCGCTCGGCCCCAAGGGTCGTGTCGTCGCCGTGGCCGGGGTAGACGACCGTGTCGTCGCCGAATCGGTCGAACACTCGGGTGCTGACGTCGTCGACCAGCTGATCGAAATCTTGCGCCTGCCAGGTCTTGCCGACGCCGCCGGGGAACAGGCAGTCGCCGGTGAACAGCTGCGTGACCCCGCCGGTCGCGGCGCCGTCTAGGGCCAGCGCGACCGATCCCGGGGTGTGTCCGCGCAGGTGGATGACGTCGAAGGTCAGCTCGCCGATCTCGATGGTGTCCCCGCCGGCCAGCAGGCGGTCGGGTGTGACGGGCAGCGGTCCGGCGTCGATCTCGTGCGCAGCGGTCGGGGCACCGGTGGCCCCGACGACGGCTTCCAGCGCCTGCCAATGGTCGAAATGTTGGTGGCTGGTGATGATCAGCGCTATTTTCGGCGCGTAGCGGCGAATGAGGCTCAACAGCATGTCGGCGTCGTTGGCGGCGTCGATCAGCAGCGTCTCCCCGGTTTTCGAACACGTGACCAGGTAAGCGTTGTTGTCCATGGGGCCCACCGACGTCTTGATAATGGATACGCCCGGCAGGGTTCGCCGGGCCGCGGTACCGGGTTCGACGTGGCCGGTGTAGTTCTCGTCAAGAGGGGTCATGCTGGCGAGATTACGGGTTCTTGTGCCACTTCAGCGGCGCGTTACGAGACGCGCTGAGGGCTCAAGTTCAAGATCACCCCGACATCGCGCACGGACAGTCCGCGCGCTGCGCGCATCGGTGGCGAGCCGGTGGTTCGGCGCCTGCGCGCGTTGGGTTAACGAACGCGCCAGTTTTGCTGCCAGCCCTTGCGCAATTTCCGGCGTCGGCACTGATCGTAACGCTTGCCGTTAATAACGCATTGCGTTATTATCGCAGGGGTGATCCGTTCGTTCCGGGA
>NZ_JBYCLD010000547.1:0-3321 GCF_057473725.1 Mycobacterium sp. TH-M11
CGACTGCTCATCACGTAGCTCACCGATGAGATGCGGCACCGGGCGCGTCGCGACTTCGATCCGAGCGTCTACCCCAGGAATGAACCCGGTCGCGACGGCGTTCGGCTTGCGGTGATGGACGCGACGAATTGGCCTAGGATCGGCCCATCGAGCATTGCTGAGCGGGGGACGCGGAGTTGACGATTCTCAAGCGGGCGTGGGTTCCGCTGGTGGTGGTCGTAGCGCTTCTCATCGGCGCAGTCGCCGTGTTCCGACTCAACAGCGTCTTCCCCGGCCCCGGCTTGCCCAAGCCCGACCCGCGGGATGCAACCCCGCCGTATGCGGCGAAAACCGCCGTCTACGAAATTCTGGGCCCACCCGGGACCACCGGCGTCGTCAACTGGATGGATGCGGAGTCCTTACCGCAGAAGGCCAGCTTCACCACCTTGCCGTGGTCCACGACGATCGTTGCCGAGATGCCCGGCATCTTCGCCTACGTCGTCGCCCAAGGTGACAGCCCCACGATCGGCTGCCGGATCACCGTCGACGGCAAACTGGTCGATCAGCAGCAGGCCCACACACGCAACGCGCAAGTCTCCTGCTTGGACAAGTCCGCGTGACGGACGAAACGAGCGACACCGACCAGATCCCCGTAGCGCAACGCCACGAACTCGAGCGCAAACCGCGGATAGCCCGCAGCATCCGCGTCCTGGCATTGCCGATCGTTGTGTTCTGGGTGCTGCTGGCCGTCGGCGTCAACGTCTTCGTCCCACAGTTGGAAAAGGTTGCCGAGGAAATCTCGGTGCCGCTGTCGCCGGCCGATGCGCCGTCGGTGACGGGCATGAAACACATCGGCGAGAAGTTCAAGGAGTACGACTCCGACAATCTCGTGCTGGTGACCCTGGTCGGTGACAAACCGCTCGGGCCGGACGCGCACCGGTTCTACGACGACTTGGTCAAAAAGATCCAGGCCGACCACGAACACGTCGAGCATGCGCTGAACTTCTGGGGGCAGCGATTCACGTCCTCGGGTGTCGAGAGCTACGACCACAAGGCCGCCTACGTCCAGGTCAATCTCAAGGGTGACCAAGGTGGTGCCGAGGGCGACAAATCGGTTGCCGCAGTTCGCAAGATCGTCGCGGACGCCAAGCCGCCGGCGGGAGTGAAGGCCTATGTCGCCGGCCAGGGAGCGCTGACTGCCGACACGATCGTGGTGGGCGATGCGAGCTTGGCCAAGATCACGCTCATCACGGTCGTCATCATCGCGATCATGCTGATGTTCGTTTACCGGTCCATCGGCACCGTGTTGCTGACCATGGTGATCCTCTTCGTGGGACTCGCGGCCGGCCGCGGCGTGGTTTCGCTGCTGGGCGAAACCGGCATCATGGGGTTGTCGACCTTCGCCGTGAACCTGCTGACCTCACTCGCGATCGCGGCGGGTACCGATTACGCGATTTTCATGGTCGGCCGCTACCAGGAGGGCCGTGAACGGGGCCTGGACCGTGAAGCCGCCTATTACGACACCTTCGCCGGTGTCAGCAAGGTGGTCCTGGGCTCCGGTCTGACCATTGTCGGGGCGCTGGCCTGCCTGAAGTTCACCCGGCTGCCCTACTTCAGTTCGCTGGCGTTCCCGTGCGCAGTGGGCCTGCTGGTGGTGGTGGCGGCTGGGGTCACGCTGACGCCCGCCCTCATCGCAGTCGCCAGTGGCTTCGGTCTTTTGGACCCCAAGCGCAAGTTCAACTACACCCGGTGGCGCCGCCTGGCGACGGCCATCGTGCGGTGGCCCGCGCCCATCCTTGCCACCTCCGTCATCCTGGCGATCGTCGGCGCCCTAGGTCTAGCGGGCTTCACTCCGCGCTACAACGACCTTTACTACCTGCCGCACAGTGCCCAGTCGGTGCAGGCGTACGACGCGGCCGACAAACACTTCACCCAGGCCCGCTTGAACCCGGACCTGCTGATGATCGAGTCGGACCACGACCTACGTAATACGCGAGACATGCTGGTGTTGGACAAGGTTGCCAGTGCCATCTTCCACGTGCCTGGCATCGAACGAGTGCAGAGCATCACCAGACCACTCGGACCGCCGATCGAAGACGGGTCCATTCCGTTTCAGCTCAGCGTGCAAAGCGCACCGATCCGCGACAACCTCAGCTACCTGAAGGATCGGGTGGGTGACATCAAGAAGATCACCGGCTACCTCGACGATCTGATCGCCCTGCTGGAGCGCCAGTACGCGGTGACCCAAGATCTCGCGAACGCGACGGACGACAGCGCGAAAACCACCGGCGACACGGCGGTAATCACGGACCAAATCCGAGACCACATCGCTGATTTCGACGACTTCTGGCGGCCGATTCGCAGCTACTTCTACTGGGACAAGCACTGCTACGACATCCCGATCTGCCTGTCGTTGCGAAGCCTGTTCGACGCCCTGGACGGGTTCGATCAACTCGCCGAGCAGTTCCACAAACTCACCAAAGACCTCGGCGACACGGCTCGAGCCACACACGAACTGCTGGCGATCATTCCGCAGAACATTGCTGTCTCGAAAGCGATCCGGGATACCACGCTGACCATCTACAGCTCGTTCGACAGCCTGATCGATCAGTTCGACCGGCTGACCGACACCAACGCCATAATGGGCAAGTCGTTCAACGATTCTCGGATTGAAAGCCTGTTCTACCTGCCGCCGGAAATCTTCCAGAACTCCGATTTCCAGTTCGGGCTGAGCCTGATGGTGTCGCCGGACGGAAAGGCCGCGCGCTTCATCATCACCCACGCCGTGGATCCCGCGACGGCCGAGGGGATCAAGTCCGTCGATCAGGAGCGCAACGCGGCCAAAGAGGCGCTGAAACTCACCTCGTTGGAAAACGCCGACATCTACCTCGGCGGCACCGCCGCGACGTTCAATGACATCGCCACCGGCGCCAAATACGACCTGCTGATCGCCGCGGTGGCGTCGATTGTGCTGATCTTCATCATCATGGTGATCGTCACCCGCGCTCTCGTCGCCGCGGGAGTCATCGTCGGCACCATCGTCCTGTCGCTAGGCGCGGCGTTCGGATTCTCGACGCTGATCTGGCAGCACCTGGGCCACTTCCAATTACACTGGGTGGCAACGGAATTCGCGTTGATCGTGCTATTAGCGGTGGGGTCCGACTACAACCTGATGCTGGTGTCCCGAATCGAGGAGGAGATCGGCGCCGGCCTGAACACCGGGCTCATCCGCGGCATGGGTGTGACGGGCCCGGTGGTGTCCGCGGCCGGTGTGGTGTTCGCCGTCACGATGGCCGCGATGCTCTCCAGCGATCTGCGGGCGATCGGTCAGTTCGGGTCCAC
>NZ_JBYCLD010000548.1:0-3711 GCF_057473725.1 Mycobacterium sp. TH-M11
TCGCTGAGGCGCAGGGCGCACCGGCGGATATCGGCGGCTACTACCTACTCGACGACGCCAAGGTCACCGCAGTCATGCGGCCGAGCAAGACGTTCAATGACGCGCTGGCGGCCGCCCAGGGCTGAACACCCCTCCAGTGAGCGGCGCTACGGCGGGAGAAGGAAGCCGCCCTTGAACCGGAAGGAAGCCAGAGGCGTGGTGTAGACCCGTCCGAAGCGCCGGCCCGTGGGTTCGAGGAGCACCAGCGGGAGGCACTACGCGGTGTTCGCTGAACCGCCGATTGCCGCACCGCCGGGCGCCTGCGCAGCTTCGGCTCTGGGGTTGTAGATCCGTGATCGCGTTTTGTCCGTGATGAGCTGCGCCGGATGCATGTTGGGAATGCCGCTTCCAGCGGGTCACATCGATTGAGCCGATGCTATGTCCGGCAAGGGGTTCAGCGCACCGCGTCGAGGGCGGCCAAGATATCGGGCACCTCGGTGCGGGTGGTGTAGTTGGGGTGCACGTCGATCCAGCGGATGATTCCGGCGGCGTCGATGAGCACGACGGTGGGCATCGGCAGGGTCTTGCCTCCGTCGGCATTCACCTCGGTGAGATCCAGGCCCAACTTGGCTTGAGCGGCAATAGAATCGGGAGAAGGCTCGGTCAAAATCCCGAGAGCGGCGGCGATCTGATTGCCCGGATCCGATGCCACCGAGTACGTCAGTTCATTGGATTCGGTGGAAGTCAGCGAACCGTCGGCTTTCTGTGGGCTGAGCGCGATCAACTCGACGCCGCGTTGGCCGAGCGCGGGAACCAGTTCAGTTTGGTAAGTGCGCAACGTGATGTTGCAGTACGGACACCACGCTCCACGGTAGAACACCACGACCGCCGGGCGTCCGGCCCGCAACCGCGCCAACGACGTAGGGGCACCATGGACGTCGAGCAGGGCACCATCGGGCATCACCAATCCGGGCGCCGCGACGTTCTGCGGCACACCCCGAGCATCCAATGCGGACTGATCGGCGGCGAAGGCGGCGACGACATCGGTCGGCATCATCGCCGCGGCACTAGTGGACATGGCGCGGGCCTGCTCGTTGATCGTGGGAGTGTGCATCGTCATGGCGGCCTCCGCGCAAAAATTGGATTGTTTCCTCCATAAAACTCTGCGGTTTTTGGATTGTCAACTCCAAAATTGTAGAATCGTCCGATGATCACCCGGAAGGGCCAGGCCACCCGGGATCGCATTGTGACCGCCGCGGCCGCGCTGGTCTTTGAACGCGGCGTCGCCGGGACCAGTACCGAGGACGTGCGAACCGCAGCCGGCGTCAGCGCGTCGCAGCTGTATCACTACTTCGCCGACAAACGCTCGCTCATCCGCGCGGTGGTGGAGTATCAGACCGACGCGATCCTCGGATTCCAGGAGCCGCTGCTGAGCCGGCTCGACTCGCTCGAGGCGCTACGCAGTTGGGCTGCGGCCATCGTCAACATCCAACGCAGCAACGGGTTTCGCGGTGGCTGCCCACTGGGCTCACTGGCTAACGAGCTCGTCGAAACCGACGACGCAGCTAGAGAATACGTCGTAGCGGGCTACCGACGCTGGCATGACGCCATCCGCGACGGACTCGCGCTCCTGCGCGACCGCGGCGGCCTGCTCGAGTGCGCCGACGTCGATATATTGGCCACGGCACTGTTGACATCGTTGCAAGGTGGACTGCTGCTCGCCAAGGTGCAGCGCGACGGCGCTCCGCTGGAGACCGCGCTCAGCGCCACTATCGACCACATCGGGACCTTCGCCGCCGACTGACCCGCCATGGTTGTCATCAGCTGAAATACACCCAAGAAGAAATAGGCCCGAAGAAAGTGGATACCGCCATGGACGACACCCCGACGCTCGCACAGTTTCCCGCACACGCCTACGACAAGCTGCGGTATTCCGACACTGACCGGCAAGGGCACGTCAACAATGCCGTCTTTTCGACGGCGCTGGAAACCGGTCGCGTCGAACTTCTCCACGCTCCCGACACCGGCATCGGGGAACCCGGCAAATCCTTCGTCATCGCCCGCCTCGAACTCGACTTCCGCGGCGAGGTGACGTGGCCCGGCCAGATCGCGATCGGCACACGCGTCGAATCCGTCGGCCGCACTTCGATCACCTTGGCGCAGGCCCTGTTTCAGCAAGACCGATGCGTAGCCCTAGCGCGCACCGTCATCGTGCAGGTCGACAACGATACTCACCGCGCCACTCCCCTGAGCGCGGCAGCCGCAACGCGGCTGGCGGATCTCCAACAGCGAGAATAGGCGCGGCAGCCGACCCAGACTGCCTATCCACCATATCGCCGACGACGTGGACGCGGTCGAGGTCACGACCGCTCGCACGGCCTGGACGGTGGGTTCGCGGGCCAGGCGTTGGCGCTGCCTCCGTCGAATCCGAGCGCGCCCAAACAGGATTGGCGCAGTCGTTGCAGCGGCCATCGTAGGATCGACTCTCCAGGGCCTGCGGGCTCAGGTGATGGCGTCCGCCGACGGCCAAACGCGTGCCAATCGTTGGTCGGTGGTCAACAACACCAGACCTGCGGTCTCGGCGAGCTCGACGTAGAGGGCATCGGTCAGGCGGAGCGTGTCGCGCCGCGCCCACGCTCCGGCGAGCAACGACGAAAGACCGTGCCGGGTCACCGGCGCCTGTCGCAGTTCATCCAGCGCCGCATCGACCTGGGCACCGGTGAGCACACCGGCGCGGTGCATGCGCCCCAGCGCCGACAACACCTCGGCGTCGAAGTGCGCCGGCGCGTGCATCGCCGTCCGGGTTAGCCGTGCGCGCACCGCCGAGAATCGATCACTCGTGCGGGCAACGAGATCCACCATGACACTTGCATCGATAACCACCTGCTCCGGCGCCGAAGGGGCGGGTGAGCTCACGCTCCGAACTCATCCCGAGCGCCGTCGATCGCGGCCAGCACGTCGTCGTGCCGAGCGTCGGAGCTTCTTTCCGCCAGACTGTCAAGCCATGCCTCGGTTGCAGAGTTCTCTAACTCGGCGCTGATCGCGGCCTGAGTCAGCGCTGAGACGTTCAAGCCTCGCGCCCTCGCGCGGTGCGCCAAATCGTCGGGCACGTACACGTTCAGCCGAGCCATACACACCAATATACACACCGACCGGGTGCCGTCCGTAGCGATGCAAACCACGTGGGCCCGCTTTTTCGGTGCATATACCGATAGCAGATACTGCTACCATCAGACGATGGCAAAGACCGTAACGCTGCGGCTATCCGACAGCGCATACGAAGCGGTGAAGCAGTATGCCGAGGCTGACCGGCAGTCCATGAATGCCTGGATCGAGACCGTGCTGGACGCCGAGGACATGCGGCGGCGGTGCGAAGCCCACGACCAGTGGATGAGAGCGCATCCCGATGTTGCTGCGTTTAGCGAGGCGTGGGCCGATCGCAACCGTGACGAGTTGACCAAACGTTGACATCGCCACGCCGAGGCGACATTTGGGCCACGGCCACGGGAGTCGATGTGCTTGTCGTCTCATCGACCGTCTACAACGAGATTCCCAACGAGCCAACCATCATTGTCGTGCCGCTATTCGACCACGACCCCGATACCGGGTTCGGCGTGCCATTGGGTGACGGTGTGTGGGCGGCTCCCGGTTTGGTCACCAGCTTGCGAAAGACGGCTGTAAGCGAGTTTCGTCGTCGCATCGACATCCAGGCCCTGACCGATGTCAACAACA
>NZ_JBYCLD010000549.1:0-13360 GCF_057473725.1 Mycobacterium sp. TH-M11
ACCAGGGTCACCCCCGCCCACGCGATCGGGAGGGTTCGTGCGCCTCGTGGTTTGTGGCCGTTCATAGCATCGGGATGAGGTTGCTGATTTTCCACCGCTCCCCTTCTTGTTTGGCTGTTACCACCCATCGGTTTCCTCTTTCCAGGACCACTTTTCCGTCGGCGGATTTGGACGTGAATTTCGTGACCACCAGCACGTCGATGCTGCCGTCGTCATTGCATCGCGCGACCCCGGCATCTAGGACACTGCCGCTCGCTGGTTCACTTTTGGCCACTTGGATGAGGATCTGATTCTGGTTGTCCCGGTACTGCTGAGCGAAGTCGCCGGTCGCCTGAGCCAAGATGCGGTCGGTGTAATCGTTGGCGTGCAACGGGTCCGGTGAGGTGAACTCGGTCATGAACGACTGCACGTAGCCCAGCGCCGCTGCCCGTTTGATCGTTGCGCGCCATTGTTTTTCGTGCTCAATCAGCACCAGTGTGCACACCGTGATCGCTACAGCGCCCACCGCCACACACAGTGCGGCCCCCAAGGGCAGGCCCCAGCGTCGTCGCGGCGGCGGGACCCCGAACAGCTGGGTGGCGCCGGGTTCGAATTTGCGTCGCGGACTCACGGTTTCACTTGCGCCATCTGTGATTTCGCCACGACGGTAAGGTCGTCGACCTCCCACCCAGATGATCGCGGCTTGACGAAGCTGACCCGCACCGACGCGGTGAGGTACCGCTGCTCAGGCGGCGCCCCCCGTTCCCCTTGCAAGAACATCAGCATCCTGACCTGAGTGGGTGTCGCGTTCAGCACCGCACTGTTGGTCACCCAGTACTCGTTGCGCACCGGCCCGGCCTTTTGCACCGCCTGCTGCTGGGCCACCAGCCGCCCACGGTAATGGTCGGTGGCCAGCGAGCGGGCGCGGTCGAAGTCGCCCTGGATGGTCTCGGGATGGTAGCTCAGCAGCTGTTCGACCATGTGCGGGCCCTGCTTGCTGATCTGGGCGCAGGCCTCCGTGATGGACTGATCGCGCTGGTGCACAACGTCATAGCTGATCGCCGCGCCGCCCGAGCACACCGCCGCGGCGGTCAGCATCACCGCGGCGGTCAGCCGCCGCAGCCCGCGCCGCGGTCCGCGCGACCAGCTGAGGTGCACCTGGGTGCCCGAGAGCATGTCGGCGAAGGTGCGCCCACGGGAATCCCATAACGGCCAACACCACCCCGCGCCAAGCGCGGCGGTGTCGAGCAGGTGCGCCAGGTCGCGCGCCAACAGCCGCCCCGGCCCGGCAACCTCACCGGTGCTGCGCACCACCGTGATACCGCACACCGCCCGCCCGAGACTTTGCCCACGCCACACCAACCGATTGCAGGCGGTCAACACCACCGCGGACGCGCCTATGACCACACCTGCCCGCCACCACCCATCCCCGCTGGGCATCGACAGCGCCATCAGCACCGCGGTGACCGCCACCATTAGGGCTGGCAGGGTGTCGAGGGCCAACGCGCCGGCGCGTGCCGCCCACCCCGCCACGGCCGCGCTGGACTCGGGGCTCGCTGTGAGAGTGTTCGCCTTAGCGGCGGTGACGGTCATTTGCCGACCTGGTTGAGTTCGGCGATTTTGAATTGCCCGTCTTCGGGCACCATCGTGACCCGCATCCGGTAAGTGTTTTCCCGCTCAGCGGTCCCGGCTTGGGACACTTTGGTGCGAAACGCCACCAACACCACCACCGAACCGTCGGCGTTGTCGCGTTCGACCGCCGCGCGCATGTCCGGCACCGCCACACGCACGTTCACCGTCTGATACGCCTCCGCCAAAACCACCCCGTACCAGGCGATCTGGGCGCCGAACCCGCGGGTGGAGCATTCGTTGAGCTTGCGCTGGCTGGCCGGCAGCGCCGCGGTGTCGGACGGCTGGGTTGCCGCCACACACTCCTTGGCGGCCGCGACGGCGGCCGCGTTGGCCCGGGTGATCGCTAGGTTTTCCTCGTGGGCGCGCAGCGCGAAATAACCACCCGTCGCGAGACCGGCGGCCAGCACGAGCAGTGCCACCACGATCGCGCCCTGCCATCGCTTGTTCAGCCGCGACACGCCACGGGGCCCACCGTGGCCGCCGTCGTCGGTGATGACGTCGCAGGTGTCGGCGCGGGCCCGGCTGTCGGACATCGCGACGGCGGTGTTCGGGCTTGCGGCATCACCAGAGGCGGCCACCCCCGCGGAGTCGGGGGCGTGCGGTGTGGTCAGCCGGTGGGCCCCAGCATCTGCTTCCATCCCTCGTCTCCTGTGTCGCTGGAGTTATGCACGGTGTAGCGCACCCCGTCGGGTCCGGTGATCTGGCTGCTCTGGGTGCCCAGGGTGGCGCTCGGCAGCCCGGCCGGGGTGTAGCTGCAGGGGTTCGGTTGCTGTCCGTTGCACTGCACCGTCCCCGAGCCCGGTCGCGACGGCGCGTCGCTCACCGGCGGAGGTGTTCCCGACACCTGATCAGCAGGCGCAGGATTCAGTCCCGTGTCGATCGTCGGGGCGGGCATCAGCAAGCCCGGCTTGACGGGCTGGTCGCAACGCGCTGCCGGCGCGGGACACGTCAGTATCTGGTTGGGATCGCCGTACCAAGGATTGGTGCCTTCCGGAACGTAAGGCTTGTTACTGCGGCAATCCTGCGGCGAGGCAGCCCGCTTGCCGGGGGCGTCGATGCACGGAATGTTGCGGGCCCCACGCACCGCGTTGGTGGGGGTGTCCTGCGCGATCTTGCAGTAGGTGTTCGCGGGCAGCGGCGCAATGTTGGTATCGGCCGGTGATCGCCACTGCGGAGCCGGAACGAAGCCGGTCATGCACGGCGGGGGCTGATTGATCGACAGGCCGAGGTCGATGTTGGCTTCGCCAGGAAACGCCAGCGTGGTCGTTTGGGCGACGGAGCTGACTTGGGGCAGCAGGGTCAAGACCTGTTCGAGTCCCTTGTGGTACCGCAGCGCAAGGCCGGTCACCACTTCAAGATTCGCTAGCATCTGGGGCAGGGACTCACGCACGCCGCCCAGTACACCGTTAGCGGCGTCCAACGTAGGAGCAGCCTCGGAGAGCGCGGCCCTCAGCTCCGGATCCTGTTGTGCGGTCTGGGTGGCCACGACGTCGAGGTTGTGCACCCACTGCCTGATCTCGGCACCGGAGTCGGCTTGGCTGTCGAGCACGGGGCCGGCACGGGCGACGATGTCGTCGACGTTGGACATGTTGCCCTCCAAGTCACCGCTGAGGCCTTGGATCGAATCGACGAGCCTGTGCAACGCCGGACCGAGCCCGCCGACCGCGCGCGCCGTCTCGTCGAGCAAGGAGGCGATCTTTCCCTTCGGTAAGGCCGCCAGGCTGCGATTCAGGGTGTCAAGCGCCGCGCCGATGTCCTCGGGCACAGTGCCTTTGGTGATGGTCTGTCCCGGCGACAAGAAACTGCCGGTCGGTTTTTTCGACACCAGGTCCAGGTACTGTTCACCCACCGCGGAGACCGAATGCACGTTGGCGGTGGCATCAACCGGAATCTTGTATTGGCTGGCGATACTCATGGTCACCTCGACACCAGTCTTGGTCGGCTTCACAGAGGTGACCTTGCCGATCGTGGCGCCGCGGTAGGTGACATTGGCGGTCCGGTACAGGCCCCCGGAGGTCGGCAAGTTCGCATTCAGGGTGTATTGCCCTATACCGGCCAGGGTCGGCAGGCGCAGGTAATAGCCGCCGAGGACCACCGCTGTGACCGCCGTCAATATCGCGAACACGATGAGTTGCTTCCGCACAAACCGGGTGACCATGCTTACTGGCCCCTCTCCACCAGTGGTCCGCCGGGCGCGTTGTTCGGATTCGGCGTAAACCGCACGTCGGGGATCATGGTCGCCGGGTCACGTCCCCACGATTGCTCGAGCGCCCGGAGCGCCCCACCAAAGCGGGTATCGGTCAGCAGCCCGTTGTCGAGCGCGCTCATCGTAAGGTCGACGTCGAGCGACACGTTGATGTAGTCGCCACGGAAAGTCTTCGGGACCGCGTCGATGTCGAAGGGAGCGGTGAGGGCCACCTTGAGCGCGGGGATCAAATATGGCGCGGCCCTGACCAGTTGATCGAACGGCCGCTGTAGCGAGATCAGGTCGCGATGCAGACCCGCCCGCGACGGCTTGATCGTCTTCTGTGTGACATCACTGAATCGGCCTAACGATTCGACCGCTTCTATCACCCGGCCTCGCGAATCCGTCAGGTACTTGACCAACGGCGGCAGTTCGGTCAGGGCCCGGTTCAACGTGTCGTTGTGGGCAGCCGCCATGGCCAGTAGCCGATCGGCGGAGTCGATGGCGTGCGTGATGTCACCGATCTGCTCGTCAAGTTTGGCGGTGAAGGTGTCGAGCTTGTCCAGCAGCGCATGGATCTGGTCGGCACGCCCATTGACGATGCTGTAAACCTCGTTCTGGATGACCTCGAGGTTTGCGACACCGCCGCCGCGCAGCAAGGTGGCGATGCTGGCTAGGGTTTGTTCAGTCGTCGGGAAGGCCGACGAATTCTTCAACGCGATGGTATCGCCACCGGCCAGCGTCTCGGGCGAAGGGTTGCTCGGCGGGGCGGCCAGTTCGACGTGCTGGGTGCCCAGCAGGCTGGTCTGGCCGATCTTGGCGGTCGCATTCTTCGGCAGCCGCACATTGTTCTGGAGGTCGACGGTCAACGTCGCGATCCAGTTCTTGAGGCGAATCGCACGCACCTGGCCCACATAGACGTCGGCGACCATGACCTTACTGTTAGGGGTGAGCCCGAGGGTATCGGGCATCTGCACGTAAACGGTGTAGGAGCCGTGGCCAGTACCCGGACCGCCGGGGATCGGCACGTTGGCGATGCCACGCCACTGCGCGCACGAGCTGAGTGAAACCGCGCATGCCAGCGCGGCCAGGCAGCGCCGGGCACCTCGTGAGATACGCGGGCCTGCGCCGCGGGACCGGGCGTTCACTGCCCACGTCCAGATCTCAGGTCGGCGGATGCCGGCGCCGCCGGTACGGGTGCGACCGGGCCGGGGACCACGTCGGGTCCCGGGGCCGGGGGCGGACCCGGTTGCGGATACCAGGGGGGCGGCAGCGGGCTGGACTCGTTGTAGGCGTCAGCCGGCCCGGGCTGATGTTGGCCCGGTGCAGGGGGCGGTGCATCAGCGCCGCCCATCAGCTCGGTTAGTGACTCCGGCGTCATCAGCCGTTCGGTCGCCGGCTGCACCTGCACGCCCTGCATGCCGGGCGCCGCCACCCACCCGGGCGGATTGTTGGCGCGGGTGAAAGGCGAGTCCACGGAGAAAATCCCGGGCACGGTGGTGTCTTTGAAGCCGGGTGGGGGCTGCAGCCGAGGCTCGGAGTACGCCACCTCTTTGGGCAGCGTCTCGGCGGTGCTGAACGGCATCAGGCCGAACGGCAAGTAGTTGAACTTCATAGCGTCGAGGACGGGCGTCAGGTACTGGGCGCACATTTCGGCCGAGTCCTGATACCCGAGTCGGCTGGAAGCCTGGATCGCGCTGCAGATGAAGTTCAGCGGGTTGGCGAAATTGGTGATCGCGGGAATGATGGTCAGCGCGCCGTGGCTGGGGTGATACGTATTGTTTGAGTTTGCTGCAAATGTCGGGAACACGTGCAGGAACGTCTCGAGCGCGTTCGCGGTGTCCGGCTGGACCAGCGGCGTCGTCGCCTCGGACAGGTTGTTGACGTCGTGAGTCAGCGTCTGTCCGTTGCGGTCCAGGAATTTGTGCAATACGGGCAGAAGGCTGTGCAGCTGCTTGACCGCGTCGGCGACCTCGTGGTCATTGGGAGCCAAAGCGGACGTGATCTGCGCCAGGTTCCCGTTCAACGATGTCAACTGCTGCTCGTTGATCTTCAACGCGGTCAAGAAGGTTGCCAAACCCTTTACGACAGCGAATGTTTCGCCTCGGCTATCATTGATCGCAGTCAGCGCCGTCGAGAGGCTGTTCAGTGAGTTGTTGATCTGGTCGCCTTTGCCGGCCAGCCCGTCGGCCAGCGATTCGAGAGCATCACCCAACGGCCCCTTCGGCTCCTCGGGTGTCGGACCGAGCCCGGAGACCGCCTTGCTGATGCTGTCCCGCAGGTCATCCCACTCGGCCGGTACCTGCGTGCGCTCGATCGGAATCACCGCGTGATCGAGCAGCTCCGCCCCGCCGGTGTAGGGCGGCTCCAACTGGATGTTGCGGGAAGCGACGAGGCTCGGGTTGAGGATTACCGCCGAGGCGTTGGCGGGCACCTTGTACTTGCTCTGGTAGTGGAACGTGACCTTCATCTTGTCGCCCGCCGGTTCGACCTTGTCCACCGAACCGACCTGCACGCCCATGATCGCGACCTCGTCGCCTGGATAGAGCGCGTTGGCCTGTTGGAAGTACGCGACCACCGTGTTGGTCGTGAACTTGCGGTATAACACGAAGCCGCCGTAACCACCGGTCACGGCGATCGCCACCGTCACCGCAACGACGACGGTCCTGCGGGTCAGCCGGGGCCGGTGGACGTTGCTCAGGGCGCTCACCGGTTACCGCCTCCGTTCTGATCGGGTGACTCCGCGGGCGCCGGCGAGGCCTGGGGGCCCGGCGCCACCGGCATCGCGCGGGCGCCCGGCGGGGCGTTCGGCGGCAGCGGCACCGGGGTGCCCGGCAATTTCGGCACTGGCGCACCGGGCAATCCGGCGATCGGGATGCCGGGCGACGGCGGCAGCCCGTCGGGTTTGGGTGCCGACGTTTGGACATCCACAGGCGAGGGGAAGGTGCCACCGCCGAACGGACCGACATCAAGACCCGAGCAGGGCAGTGGGTTTCCGGGACGCGGCAGCCCGTCGGCCGGCGGAGTGTAGGAGCAGGGTGACCCGGGCGGAACCGCCGGGCCAGGGTGATCCGGCGTGCCCTCCAGCACCGGGGGCGCCGGGGGCGGCGCCCCGTTGGGCAACCGGGTGCCGTTGGGATCTGGCCATTGGAAAGCCGGCAGCCCGGCACTACGCCAGAAGTTCTCCGGATCGATGCCGCGCTTTTTGAACGCGGCGTCCAACCACGGCTGCATGACTTGGTACGGCAGGAGATTGAAGATCGCCGCCTTGACGTACGGCCCCGACGAGACGATCTCGGACAGCGACGCGACAAACTTACCGAGCTGGCTGACCGTGCTGACCAGATCGTCCTTGCGCCTGACCAGGACGTCACTGACCTTACCGACTTGCTCCAGCACCGAGGAGAGATTTGGGTTGTCGTTCAGCAGCCCCTGGACCTGGGTCGTGACCGCCTTGACGTTGCCCAGAAGCGCATCGACGGCCTCGGCGCGCTGGTTGATAGCGGACAGTAGCGCTTGCGCGTTGACCAGCAATCGGTTGACCTGGTCGCCGTGGATGCCGAGCACGCCGGCGACCTTGCTGGTCTCGCCGAGCAGGTGTTGCACCCGCTCGTCGCGCTTGCCCACGGTGTCGGCGAACCGCCGCAGCCCGTCGAGGGTGGCGCTCAGGTTCGGGTAGGTCTGGTTGACGGTGTCCGACAGCACGTGCAGCGATTCTTTGATCGTGTTGATGTCCCATCCCGCAGCATCTTTGGTGGCGTCTCGGAACGCGTCATAGATCTGGTAGGGCGTCGTGGTTTGGCGCAGAGGCACAACCCCGCTGGGTCGCAGCGTTTGTGTGCCGCGCGGCTCGATCTCGAGGACCTTGCGCCCCAGGATCGTGTCGGTGCGGATCGCCAGCCGGCTTTGCGTACCGATGGTGTTGTCCCCCAGAGTGAAACGAACCACCACATGACCCGTCGTGATCTTGATCTCCTGCACCTTCCCGACGTCCATGCCGGTGATGCGGACTTTGTCTCCTGCGTGCAGGGCACCGGAGTCGGCGAACTCGCCGTAGTAGTGAGGCTCGGCGAACAGCATCGGGACGCTGGTGAAACTTTGGCCCACGCCAGTGGCCAGCACCGTCAGAGTAATAGCGAAAATCCCTATCTTGACCCGATTTTCGGGCTCGAGGACTCTCATTGCGGTGTGCACCTTCCAGTGGGCTGCTGGGTGAGCCGGACCTTACGGACCGGGCCACCGGGCTGCAGGCCATTGAGCGTGAGCGTGATGTCGCACAGGTAGAGGTTGATGAAGTCGCCATAGGTGCCCGCGCTGCGCCCCAATAGCGTCAGCGCAGTCGGGAGGCGATGCAGTAGGTCGTCAAGCTGGGGTGCTTGATCGACGACGGGCTGCAAAGTCGCTTGCGCCGCAGCGATGTTCCTCTTCAGCACCGGCCGATCCTCGGCCAAGAGCCCAGCCAGCTCCCCGCTCGCGTTGCTCAGGTTCTCCACGCTGTCCGCGAGTGGATTGGCATGATCGTTCAGCCCCGTGATCAGCTTCTCGAGGTTGATCACCGTCGAGTCAGCTTCACCGGCCTTCTTGACGATGCTGTCGAGGACCGTGTTGAGATTCTTCACCACGTCACCGATCGCCTCGTCCCGGTCGGCCAGCGCCGAAGTCAGCTGCGTTGTCTGCTCGAGGATGTCATTGATGGTGCCACCCTGGCCCTGGAACACCGTGACGATCGCCGACGCGATCGTGTTCACCTTCGTACTGTCGAGCGCGCGAAACACCGGCCGGAATCCGCCAATCAGCGCATCGAGATCCAGTGCCGGCTGGGTGCGGGCCAACGGAATCAGCGCACCTGGGGACAGCATGCGGTCTGTGCCGTCACTATCGCCGCGCTTGAGCTCCAGGTAACGCTCACCGATCAGGTTGGCGTAACGAATGTGCGCGGTCGTCGACTGATAGAGCGGCAGCGAGCGGTCGACCGCGAACTCGACTCGCACCCGACGACCGCTGTCTACCAGCCTGAGCTTTTTGACCTTGCCAACTTCCACTCCCGAGGCGCGGACGAACTGACCCTGGCGCAATCCACTGGCCGAGGAGAAGTCGGCGACGTACCCGACGGTGTCGTCGAATCGCAGCTGCCCGAAGATCACCACGGTGATCCCGGCGAAAACGATTAGAACCAACGAAGATACGGCGAGCTTGATGGTCGTGGAAGTGGTTTTCATGGGTTGATCGTGTTCTCCCCGATCTGGCGACCCCACACGTATTCGGTCGCCCATGGGGTACCGATCGCGAAGTGGTTGTAGGGGGCGACGCTGGCGCCAGTGTCCATCTGCAGAATCGGTGCGGGCCAAAGATCTCGAGTGATCTTCTGCCAGCAGCCCGGTGCGCCGCCCGGCCCGCCCCTGGCGTTGACCCTGGGCAGGTTGTCGGGAAAGACATACGGGTTTGTTCCACCCACGATTGCGGTGTGGACCCGCAACGAATAGCGGTTACCCAAACCCTCGGATGCCGCGACAGCCGGTTCGACGTCTGCGGCGTTGCGGATCGCGCAGAACAGCTCGGGACTGTACGTGTCGAGCAGTTCGGTAGTCGGGACCAGTTCGTTGGCTACCTGTCCCAGGTGCTTCCCGCCGGCCCCGAGCACGTCGGTTCCGGTGTGTGCGAACCCAATAGCCGCTAACAGCGTCGCGTCCAGATCCTTCTGTTGTTTGTTCAGAGTCTGCGCGGTGGTCGACACATTGGCCAGGAACTGCCAGAGATCCGGCGACGCATCGCCAACGATGTCCAAGACGCGGGCAAGCTGCGCAACGTCGTGGTGGAGCTGATCCATGCGGGGGTTGACGTTGTCCAGGAACTTGTTGCCATTGACCAGCGCGGTACCGAATTTGTCGCCCAATCCCGAAAGGGCGTCGGCGGCACCGCTGAGCGTCAGGTTCAGCTTGATCGGGTCCACGGTCTTGGCGAGCGATGTCAAAGTCTCGAACACCGTGTTGATCTCGGTTGTCACTGATCTGGTGTCGATCACGTCGGAGCTGGTGATCGGGGCACCAGGATGTTTCGGCGAACTCAATGCCACGTACTTGCCGCCGAACACCGTGGTCGACTTGATGGCGGCGACCACGTTGGCCGGGATCAGCGGAACATACTCAGGAGACACATCCAGAACGAACTTCGCCGCCGGCTTGCCGTCGCGCTGGATCTCGCTGATGCTCGCCACCTCGCCGATGCCGACCCCATTGAACGTGACCTTGGATCCGGCTCCGATCAGCAAGCCGGCCCGGTCCGCCACCATCGTTAACGATTGCTTGGGCGTGAAGCCGCCGCGGAACTGCACGAAAACCACAAGGACGACAAGCGTTATCACTGCAAACCCAACGGCACCGGCCGCCTTGTACGGCGGGTTGCGGGGCGTGTTCTCCGTTACAGACATGGTCATGGCGGCTACAGGGTGAGGTTGAAGTTGGGGTCGACGCCGTAGAGCGCCAACGATGCGAGCATCGCCACGGCCACGACCGCGGCTAGTGAGAAGCGCATTGATCGGCCGACGGCCTCGCCGACACCGACCGGCCCGCCGCTGGCCGAGTAGCCGTAGTAGCAGTGGGTGGTCATCACGATCAGCGCAATGACGACGGCCTCGGCGAACGACCAAAAAACGTCTTCGGGACGGAGGAAGGTCTGGAAGTAGTGGTTGTAGGTGCCGCTCGACTGCCCGTAGATCACCGTGGTGACCAACTGCGGCGAGAAGAAGGCCATCACCATCGCCAGACCGTAGAGCGGCAGGATCACGACGATCGCGGCGATGATTCTCGTCGAGGCCAGGAAAGCGATCGAGTTGACACCCATAACCTCCAACGCGTCGATCTCTTCGCTGATGCGCATCGAACCCAACTCGGCGGTGGCGCCGGCGCCGACCGTGGCCGCCAGCGCGATGCCGGCGACAACGGGTGCGGCGATACGCACGTTGACGAGCGCAGCGAAAAAGCCCGTGAAGACGCCTACTCCGATGTCGCCGAGCGAAGCGAATCCCTGGATCGCGACGAGCGATGCGCCGGACAATGTCACGAATGCGACGATCGCGACGGTGCCGCCCACGACCGCCAGCGCCCCTGTGCCCATGCCGATCTGAGCGATCAGCCGCAGAGTTTCGGCCCGGTATCGGCGCATCGTGAGCCCCATATGGGCGATGCACGACGCGGTGAATAACACCATCCGCCCGAAGGCGTTCATTGCGCGGACGGGACTGCCGGCATATCGGTCGACGCCGGAGATTGTCCGCGGGAAGCGGGCGCGCACGACGGTGATAGTCGACATGTCAGCGCCCCGATCCGAAGCGCACGCCGATCGTGGTGAGGACGACGTTGACCGCGAATAGCGCTATCACACAGAGGACTACGGTTTCGTTGACGGCGACACCGACTCCCTTTGCACCACCCGAAACGGTCAACCCGCGGTAGCAGCCCACCAAGCCGGCGATCAGTCCGAACGAGATCGCCTTGACCGTCGCGATTATCACCTCCGGAAGCCCGGTCACTAGGGTCACTGTTGAAAGGAATGCGCCACCCGAAACGTGTTGCAGATAAACGCTGAAGGTGAAACTGCCGACCAGGCCGACGATGATCACCAAGCTGTTCAGCAATCCGGCGACGAAAGTTGCGGCGAGCACGCGCGGCAACACCAGCCTGCGGATCGGATCGATGCCCATTACTTCCAAGGCGTCGATCTCTTCCCTGATCGTGCGCGCTCCCAGGTCAGCACAGATCGCGGTGGATCCTGTGCCAGCCACCACCAAAACCGTTGTCAGCGGCCCCAGTTGGGTGACTGCGCCGAGCGCCGCGCCTGCTCCCGAGATGTCGGCCGCACCGAACTCGCCCAGCAAGACGTTCAACGTAAACGTCAGCAACACGGTCAACGGAATCGCGGCCATAATCGTCGGCAGGATCGTGACGCGAAGGAGGAACCAACACTGCACAATCAGTTCGCCCCCGTGCAGCGGCCACCGAAACAGCGCTTTGCCGGTGAGCGAACACATCCGAGCGAAGCCGCCGACCATGGCCAGCGGACCCCTCACCTGGCTACCGACCAGGTTGCCGAAGTCCGTCAAGGCCGTCATCGCTACCCCTTCACGAGGTTGAGACCGGGTCCCTTGTCGCGTTCGCGCCATCGCGCGCAACGCCCGAAACCCAAATCCCTATAGGTTTGTGGCGGCAACTATGCCATCGGGGTAATGACTGCGTCGCAACCGTTCCGCAATGGGGAACGGCTGTGGCGAAACGGTGGATCTGGCGCTGGGTCTGACATGCCGAAGTGTGAGCTTTGCAGATAAGGACGGACGGCGTCGGAGTCACTTCGAGCGCAGCGCTACCAGGTGGATCAACGGCAGCTCGCTGAATAATTGCTGGCCTAAGGCCAACGGCCGGATGTTGAGCTAAAGGCGGCCGAAGTGGCGCTCACCAAGAATGTGCTGGAAACGCACTGGACTACGAAATACCGAGCATCTCAGCTATGAAGAGCGCGTCGCGGTTGGACGCGGCAGCGGCAACTCTTGGAATGCTGCTCGGAGTCCGCGGAGCCAAACGCGGCCGACACCGCCCGTAACGTATCCGTCGCGGTGCGGCCCCTGAATCGGATTGTGGTGCGCCGGGCCACGAGCACCACGATATTGCTTGCGGGCCAAAGGAAATGATTTGCTAACGACCGTGTGCCGGCCTCTCGATGAAACTTGTAGGTACTGCGCAACACCGTTCCGAATTCGCTTTGGTCTCCGGAGGGTATTGCGTCCCGGCGCGACCTCGCCGGTCACCGGATCCGTTCTTCGCTCCGGCGACAACGGCGGCGGTACCTTGACTCGGTTGGTTTGTTCACCAACCGGATCCAGATGCTCGAAGCGGCGAGCCACTTGAGGGTTCTTCTGATTCGACGGCACCTCGACCGCCCACCGGAACCAGAACCAGCGCCACAACGCCAAGTCGCCGAAGGAGCGCTCATACGCAAACGGCAACGAGCCGTCAACGCCCTCGGTATCGCTACCCAGGGCCGCTTGCTCTAACACGTGATTAACAACGAAAGCAACAACTTACGCAGAACACTTGACAGGCCCGATCTGAGGCCTTTCGTCCACGAATAGCACCGCTACGGACGCGAGCGGGACCAGGGTAGAGCCTGACGACGTTATAGACATTCTCAACGAACAGCGCATCTTTGGACGGCTCGACGTCATCGACCTGGCGCGGCGCCCACCCCAAACGCGCACCACATCAGCCCTATCCTCGGCCTGCTCGGCGCTCACTGACGCCGGCCGACCCGGACGAGGACGTGAAGCACGCCCCGCCACCGTGTTTCGGCGCGGAACATCTCTGCGACTGCAAAATGCTGGTGCGCTACGTTAGCGAGCGATAGACAGCAGCGCGATAGTCCGTAGCGAGGCGACGGTGTGGGACAGAAGACCCTTCACCACGAGTTTGTGCATAGCAATCTGACCGAGCACCGTACCGCCGCGCTTGCTGAAGAAGCCGACTGGCAGCAGCCCGCCGGCTTTCATCTTCAACTGGGACACGTCGAGGATCTGGT
>NZ_JBYCLD010000550.1:0-8740 GCF_057473725.1 Mycobacterium sp. TH-M11
GTTGGTGTAACCGTTGACCAGCGCCCCCACAGCACCCAGCTCTTTGACCGCGCGCTCAAGTTCGGCAGCAGCCGCGTCCGGGTCTTGCAGCGGTACCGAAGCGAAAAACCGGAAACGGTCGGGGTGACCGCCCACCATTTCCTTCGCAACGTAATCGTTGGCCCTTTTCGCAGTATCCACCGCGGCTTTGGCGTCAGTGATGGCTTCGATGCCAGGCTGGGTCAGCGAAAGGATCGTCACCTCGATGCCGTTGCGGTCCATGTCTTTCAACCGATCGTCAACCTCCGTCAGTCGGCGTTCCACCTCGGCGAAGTAATTCGGTTCGGTGAAGTTGTGCTCACCGGTGGCATCGAGACCTGGTAGCTCCCAGTGCTCTTCGAGGGCGATCTTTCCAGTCATCTGCGCTTCCTTTGTCCGTCCGGGTCATCAAGGTATCTGAGCTCAACCTACCCGCTGATTCACTGCAGCGTCCACCGCCGCGATTTCGAATTATCAATAGCCGCAATAGGTTCGGACTTATATCCAGAAGTTGCCCATCAGCGTTTGTACGCGCGCGGCCCAGTCGATGTCAGGTGAATCGCACACCGCCGAAGGACTAGTAGCTATCAAGCACCTGCGGCCAGATCGGACTCTGTAGGTCCGAACGCGGCGACCAACTGGGCAACTCGGAAGTCGTGGCGCAGGGCGGGCCATACAGCCCAAGTTCGTCGCACTACCGGGTCACCGACAAGAGGACGCCACACGACAGTATCTGGGACCGGGTCCCAAGCCCTCGAAGCGAGCGCGAAGGCCCGGCCGCTGCTGATTGCGGTGAATATGACCGAAGGGATGGAATAGTCCTCACTTCTGTCCGGGTCACCAGTGTCGACGCCGTGACTGCCGAGCGTGGCCGCGACCTCGTCGTACCAAGCGGGGCTGCTCGCGCGCGAAAGGCCGATCCATTCCAGGCCGGCCAATGCATCGAGTCTGATAGCGAGAGGGCCGCCAAGTCGATTCGCGAGCTCGCCGGCCATCAGAACGCCGAGACCCGCCTGCGCTACCAGCACCGCGTCGAACTCTCTTCCGCGGGGGTGCTCGCGCGTGAAGGAAACGTCGAGCTCCCCATCGCGCAGCCTGGCCAGCTGCGCGGCCATCGGCAGGTGCCGCGGTATCACACGCGTATCCGGATTCGCGGCAGCGAATCGAGCGACTGCACGAAGCAAGTCGGGTTCGAGTTCGGCAGGGATGCCGAGTTGCATGACACGAGACTCGGTGGCGGCGCTGGTAAGCGCCCGAAGGAGCTGATTCTGGCGCGCTAGCAGCGCGCGAGCTCCAGTGAGCAAGGCCATGCCAGCCGGTGTGACCACCACACCGCTGTTGTGTCGGACCAGCAGCTGCACGCCGAGCGCACGTTCGAGGCTACTGATCGTTTGAGACAGAGCAGGCTGGCTGATATGTAGCCGGCGAGCGGCCGCCGAGACGGTACCCTCTTCGGCGACAGCGACGAAAGCTTCCAGCTTGGCTGGTGCAAACGCTTCCCGGCCGCGCGAAGCTGCGCGGTGGCGCAGACCATCATCAGCCATGGTCGACACCCATAACACCGATCAAGCATCGCTGTTGTCGCTCTCCGGGCAGCACCAGGCTGGCGTCGCTGACAGTGATGCGTCGTGGAGGCAGCGGCAACAATGTCTCGGGGATTTCGACGTCCTCCGACACCCCCGGTAAAGGTCTCCTCAGCGACCGCAGACTGGGCGTACCCTGCATGAGCCCCGCACGGGGCGCGGTTAACCCTCCTTGACACATGAGCTAGCCCTCACGAACACCGCCACGAGCGAGAAAACGAATCGCACAGCCCGCTACCTTCTGCCTATAGCAACATGTGTTGCTATAGGATGAGTGTTGCACAGGGAAACTACTAAAGCAACATGAGGTGCTGTAATTGTCAAATCGCCAGGTCAATCAAGGCATACGCACCGGTGGTCGCAGCGCCCGCGTTCGCGAGACGATATTGAAGGCGGTCTTCAGTGAGCTGCTCGCCAACGGGTACGCCGCGTTGACCGTGGAGGCGGTGGCGGCCAGCGCAGGCGTTAACAAAACCACCATTTATCGACGGTGGCCAACGCTCGACGATCTGATGGCAGACGCAATGTTGAGCTGGTCCTCGGAGGCGATCCCCATCCCCGACACCGGCGGCATCGAAACGGACCTGCTTGCGTTAGCTACCGAATTGGCCGAACAACTGAACGGCGGCATTGGCCGCCAATTTGCTGCCGTTGTTCTTACGGCTGGGCTCCGTTCGCCTCACTTGGGCGAAGCAACGCGTCGCTACTTCGCCCAGCTGGCCAACCGCGCGAAACCTATCGTTGACCGAGCGATCGATCGCGGTGAGGTTGCGCCAAACACCGACGCGACTGCCCTAATTGACACGCTGCGGGCACCGTTCTTCTATCGCGCGGTCACTACGGGCGAGCCCGTCGACGACGTCCTGATCGCGCAGTCGGTACGTATTACCGCCATGGCAGCACAGGCGGGGTTGTTATCGGCATGAACACACCTACACTCTGGCGCTAGACGCGGTGCACGACAAGGCTGGCTTGAGGCGCGGCGGGCCTGTCCGCAGCCGACGATGCCGATCCCACGGCATCACACCACCACGGCGGGGGCTAGTGGGTCATCGAGGTCGTCAGGGCGTCGGGGCAAAGGTCGGACACCGCGAAAACCTTCTGCGGCTTGCGCTTGTTGGCGGGTGAGCCCGGCCTGGCCGCCCACGGCAGATTCTTTTTTCGTTTTGTGGCCACCGGCGATATCACCGACCCGGGTGATATCGCCTATGGGCATAATTCCAAAAATGGATGCCACCTAGGAGATGGTGCTGGTGTGACTCATGGTGTTTTGGCTCGGATGCGGTCGCGCAGCGGTATAACCACCTGCATGGGCAACAGAGTCGCGGCACCGCCAGAACTGATCCGGGGCGACGTTGACGAGGGCTACGGCAAAGTTGCCGATGCATTCCGGGCGAACTTCGCCGCCCACCGCGAAATCGGGGCGGGCGTCGCGGTGTACCGCGAAGGCGTCAAAGTGGTCGATTTGTGGGGCGGCTACCGTAACGGATTCACCAAGGAGCCATGGCAGCGCGACACCATGGTCAATATATTCTCCACTACCAAAGGCGTTGCCGCCCTTGCAATAGCGGTGGCGGTATCACGCGGACTGTTCGGCTACGACGACAACGTGGTCGACCACTGGCCCGAGTTTGCTCAGGCCGGCAAGGCCGGGGTCACCATCAGACAACTGCTCGCGCACCAGGCCGGACTGTGTGCGCTCAAGCCAGTGCCTACCGTGCAGGACGTCGCCGACCCGCAACGGCTCTCGGCGATGCTCGCGGCGCAGAAGCCGGCGTGGCCGCCGGGAACCCGGCATGGGTATCACGCGATCACACTGGGCTGGTACGAATCCGAGCTCATCCGTCGCACCGACCCGGCCGGCCGTACGCTGGGCCGCTTCTTCGCCGACGAAGTCGCCCGGCCGCTCGGCCTGGATCTCTTTATCGGACTTCCGGATTCGGTGGACCCTGGCCGGGTGGCGCACTTACACCACTGGTCACGCGCGGAGGCATTGCTACATCTCAATGTCATGCCGCCCGCGCTGGTGGCCGCGTCATTCAACCCGCTCGGACTGCTGGCCCGCGCCGGCTCCCTGCCGCGCAACGTCGCGCCGTGGAACGGCGACTACAACCGCGACGACGTACGCGCCATCGAGATTCCCTCGGCCAATGGAATCGGGACGGCCGACGCTGTCGCCAAGCTGTACGGCGCCGCCGCTGTCGGAGATGCTGCGCTCGGTCTGACACCACGCGTGCGCGAGGAGCTCATCGCCCAACCGGCCCCGCCAAGCCGCGGGGTGCGCGACCGCGTCCTGGGCGTCAACTCCGTCTTTTCGCTCGGCCTCATCAAACCGGCCGCGTTATGCCAGTTCGGTTCGTCGGACAAGGCCTTCGGCACGCCGGGATTCGGCGGATCGTTCGGCTTCGCCGACCCCGATACCGGAGTCGGCTTCGCCTACGTGATGAATCGCTCGGGCTTTCACCTGTGCAGCGACCCGCGCGAGCTCGCGCTGCGGCAGGCCGTGTTCCGCGACGTGCTGGGAGCACGTCGACAGGTCTAGAGCTCGGTCGCCGAACCGCCTGCCGCGGTGATCTTTTCCCGCGCGCTGCCGCTGAACTTGTGCGCGGTGACGTCGACCTTGACCGCCAGCTTCCCGTCGCCGAGAACCTTCACGAGGGTCTTCTTGCGAACCGCCCCCTTGGCCACCAGCTCGTCCACGCCGACCGAACCGCCCTCGGGGAACAGCCGGTTGATGTCACCGACGTTGACCACTTCGTACTCGGTGCGGAACCGGTTACGGAAACCTTTGAGCTTGGGCAGCCGCATGTGAATCGGCATCTGCCCACCCTCGAAGGTGGCCGGCACGTTCTTACGGGCCTTGGTGCCCTTGGTTCCCCGACCAGCGGTCTTACCCTTGGAGCCTTCACCGCGGCCCACCCGGGTGCGCTTGGTCTTCGATCCAGGCGCGGGGCGCAGGTCGTGCAGTTTGATGGTCACTTGCTGCCTCCATCGGCCGGCTCGACCTCAATGAGGTGCTGGACAGCCTTGATCAGCCCACGGGTCTGCGCGTTGTCCTCGCGCACCACGGACTGGCGGATCTTCCGAAGTCCCAGTGTGCGAAGGCTTTCCCGCTGCTTCCAGCGAGCGCCGACGACGCCGCGCACCTGGGTGATTTTGAGTTGCGTCATGATTACGCCCCTCCTCCACGAGCGGCGGCGGCAGCCAGCGCTTCGCTTTCGCGGCGGGCGCGCAGCATGCCGGACGGCGCCACGTCCTCCAGCGGCAACCCACGTCGCGCCGCGACTTCTTCGGGACGCTGCAGCATCTTGAGCGCGACGACCGTCGCGTGCACGACGTTGATCGCGTTGTCACTGCCCAGCGATTTGGACAGAATGTCACGCACCCCAGCACATTCCAGCACCGCACGCACCGCGCCACCGGCGATCACACCGGTACCGGGGCTGGCCGGACGAAGCAGCACAACGCCGGCGGCGGCTTCGCCCTGCACCGGGTGCACGATGGTTCCACCGATCATCGGAACGCGGAAGAATCCCTTGCGGGCCTCCTCGACGCCCTTGGCGATCGCAGCCGGAACTTCCTTGGCCTTGCCGTAGCCGACACCGACCATGCCGTTGCCGTCGCCGACGATCACCAGCGCGGTGAAGCTGAAGCGCCGACCGCCCTTGACCACCTTGGAAACACGGTTGATCGTGACGACCCGCTCCAGGTAATTGCTCTTGTCACCGTCACGGTCCCGACCGCCACGGCCGCCACCATCACGGCGGCCCCGGTTGTCACGCGAGTCGCGACGGTCGTCGCGGCCCTCGGTCGTCGGGCCGGCCGTTCCAGCCGGTTGCTCCGCCATTATGCGGTCCTTCCGCTCATGTTTGACTCACAAACATCAATGCTTGCCATCAGAATTCCAACCCCCCGGCGCGAGCGGCGTCGGCCAGTGCCGCGATCCGCCCACCGTAGGTGTAGCCGCCACGGTCGAACACCACTGTGTTGACTCCGACAGCCTTGGCCCGCTCGGCGATCAACTGACCGACCCGCACACTGTGGGCCTTCTTGTCGCCGTCCACGCCGCGCACGTCCGCCTCGATCGACGAGGCGGCGGCAAGAGTGGTTCCGGTCAGGTCGTTGACCAGTTGCACGTGGATGTGCCGCGACGAGCGGTGCACCACCAGGCGCGGACGCTCCGCGGTGCCCGAGATCTTCTTACGCAGCCGCGCGTGACGACGCAGCCGCTGCTTGCGCCGAACGGCAGACACGCTCTGCGCGGGCGCCTTCTGCACGGTACCGGCTTGTGTTTGCGCCATGACTACTTACCTGTCTTTCCGACCTTGCGGCGGATCTGCTCGCCTTCGTAGCGAATGCCCTTGCCCTTATAGGGATCGTTCTTGCGGAGACGGCGGATGTTGGCCGCGATCTGGCCGACCTTTTGCTTGTCGATTCCCGAGATCGAGAACTTGGTGGGCGTCTCGACCGCGAACGCCACGCCCTCAGGCGCGGTGATCAGCACCGGGTGGCTGTAGCCCAAGGCGAACTCGAGGTCGCTGCCCTTTGCCTGCACGCGGTAGCCGACGCCGTAGATCTCCATCTTGATGGTGTAACCCTCGGTGACACCGGTGACCAGGTTGGACACCAAGGTGCGCGACAGCCCGTGCAACGAGCGGTTGTGCCGGTCGTCGTCCGGACGCGTAACCACAATGGCGCCATCTTCGTTGCGCGCCACCGTAATCGGCTCGGAGACCTTCAAGTCCAGGACGCCCTTGGGCCCCTTCACCGAGACCTGCTGGCCATCGATGGAAACCTCGACCCCGGACGGAATCAGGATCGGTTGCTTACCAATACGCGACATGTCAGTTTCCTCTCACCACACGTACGCGAGGACTTCGCCGCCCACGCCTTGTCTGGCTGCCTGCCGGTCGGTCAGCAGGCCCGAGGAGGTCGAGATGATCGCCACGCCCAGTCCGCCGAGCACGCGCGGCAGCCCGGTCGACTTGGCGTACACCCGCAAGCCCGGCTTGGACACCCGGCGCAGGCCGGCGATGCTGCGCTCCCGGCTCGGCCCATACTTGAGCTGAACGGTCAGCGCCTTGCCAACCCGCGCATCCTCGGTGCGGTAGTCGGTGATGTAACCCTCCCGCTTGAGGATCTCGGCGATATTGGCCTTGATCTTCGAATGCGGCAGCGTCACCTCGTCGTGGTAAGCAGAATTGGCGTTGCGCAGACGCGTCAAAAAGTCTGCGATGGGGTCAGTCATCGTCATGGTTTAGTTCCTCTGCCCCTCACCAACTGCTCTTCTGCACGCCGGGCAGTTCACCCGCGTGCGCCATCTCGCGCAGACAAATCCTGCACAACCCGAACTTGCGGAAAACCGCATGCGGCCGGCCACATCTGTTGCAGCGCGTATAGGCGCGCACCGCGAACTTCGGCTTGCGCTGGCTCTTGATGATCAATGCTTTCTTCGCCATCAGATCAGTTCTCCTTGAACGGAAAGCCGAGGCCGCGCAACAGCGCTCGGCCTTCGTCGTCGTTGGTCGCCGAGGTGACGACGGTGATGTCCATGCCGCGCGGGCGGTCGATGTTGTCCACGTCGATCTCGTGGAACACCGACTGCTCGGTCAGCCCAAACGTGTAGTTGCCCCGACCATCGAACTGCTTGGGGCTCAACCCGCGGAAGTCGCGGATACGCGGCAACGAAATCGAGATCAGCCGGTCCAGGAACTCCCACATCCGGTCACCGCGCAGCGTGACGCGAGCACCGATCGGCATCCCCTCGCGAAGCTTGAACTGGGCGATCGACTTGGTGGCCTTACGGATTTCGGGCTTCTGGCCGGTGATCAGCGCCAGGTCGTTGACCGCGCCGTTGATCAGCTTCGCGTCACGGGCGGCGTCGCCGACACCCATGTTGACCACGACCTTCACCACACCCGGTATCTGCATGACGTTGGCGTAGGCGAACTCTTTGTTCAGCGCGGCACGGATCTCTTCTGCATAGCGCGCCTTGAGGCGGGGCTGAACCTTGGCTTGTTCTGTCGTGGTCATGACTCGATGTCCTTGCCGTTGCGCTTGGAGATGCGAACCCGCTTGCCGGACTCCTCATCCACCCGGTAGCCGATCCGGGTGGGCTGGCCGTCGGAGTCGACCACCATCACGTTGGAGACGTGGATCAGGGCTTCCTGCGTCACGATTCCGCCGGACTGTGCGCCGCGCTCGTTGGTCGAGACCGCGGTGTGCTTCTTGATCCGGTTGACGCCCTGGACGAGTACCTTGTTGCGAGCCGGATACGCCTGGATCACTTTGCCTTTGGCGCCCTTGTCCTTACCCGAGATGACCAGGACAGTGTCGCCCTTGTGCACCTTCATCTACAGCACCTCCGGGGCCAGCGAGACGATCTTCATGAAGCGTTTCTCGCGCAGTTCGCGGCCGACCGGCCCGAAGATACGGGTTCCACGCGGGTCGTTGTCGGGCTTGATGATCACAGCCGCGTTCTCGTCGAACTTGATGTAGCTGCCGTCCGGGCGGCGGCGTTCCTTGACGGTCCGCACGACGACGGCCTTGACCACGTCACCTCGCTTGACGTTGCCGCCGGGGATGGCATCTTTGACCGTCGCAACGATGACATCGCCGATACCGGCGTAGCGCCGCGACGAGCCGCCGAGCACGCGGATGCACAAGATTTCCTTGGCACCCGTGTTGTCGGCCACCTTCAGCCGCGATTCCTGTTGAATCACTCGATCTCCTGACCTGGTTCACGTATGCACGCCCACGCGTGAGCGAGCCGGCAGACCTAGAAAATGTGATCCACCAGACCGGTCGTACATGGTCTTCGTTGTCGAAGGGCACGCAGGGCCGACGGTGAAACTCCAGACGCCAGCCGAGGTCTGCCCACGGCAACCCCTAGAGTCTAGGTGAATACTTGCTCAGAGCAAAATTCCTGGTCAGCGGCAGTGATTACTCCTGCTGACCGCGACGCGACCAGACCTAGATGGGCGACGGATCGCCCTCTGCGAATGGTTCTGCAGGCACGAATGAGACCGACCGGCGTGGCTTGCAGCGTAGTCGGGGATGTATCCCCTACTGCGGGTGGTGTCGGGTCACAGCTGCGTCGAGGGCATCGAGTGTGAATCCTGGACTTCGAGCGTGAAACG
>NZ_JBYCLD010000551.1:0-1953 GCF_057473725.1 Mycobacterium sp. TH-M11
GGCAACGCCGACGTCATCGTGGCCTCCGACGATGCCACCTTCGGCCTGCCCGAGGTCGAGCGCGGCGCACTGGGCGCGGCGACCCATCTGTCGCGACTGGTGCCGCAACACATGATGCGGCGGTTGTTCTTCACCGCCGCCACGGTCGATGCTGCGACCCTGCATCACTTCGGCTCGGTGCACGAGGTGGTGCCACGGGAGGAACTCGACGAGGCCGCGCTGCGGGTGGCCCGCGACATCGCCGTCAAGGACACCCGGGTGATCCGCGCGGCCAAGGAGGCGCTGAACCTGATCGACGTCCAACGGGTCAACTCCAGTTACCGCATGGAGCAAGGCTTTACCTTCGAACTCAACCTCGCCGGAGTGTCCGACGAACACCGCGACGCATTCGCCGGAACGGAGAAGGGCAAGAAGTGAGCAACAAGGTCATTTCGCTTGACGACGCCGTCGCTCAGGTCCGCAGCGGCATGACCATCGGCATCGGCGGCTGGGGGTCGCGGCGCAAGCCGATGGCCTTCATCCGCGCGCTGCTGCGCACCGACGTCAAGGATCTGACCGTGGTGACCTACGGCGGCCCGGACGTCGGGCTGCTGTGTTCGGCCGGCAAGATCAAGCGGGTCTACTACGGGTTCGTCTCGCTGGACTCACCGCCGTTCTACGACCCCTGGTTCGCCAAGGCCCGCAGCGGCGGGGCGCTCGAGGCCCGCGAGATGGACGAGGGCATGCTGCGGTGCGGCCTACAGGCGGCCGCACAACGGTTGCCGTTCTTACCCATTCGCGCCGGACTGGGTAGTTCGGTGATCGACTTCTGGGAGGGTGAGCTCAAGACGGTCACCAGCCCGTACGAGGCACCCGGCGGCGGACACGAGACCCTGCTGGCGATGCCGGCACTGACCCTGGACGCCGCGTTCGTGCATCTCAATCTCGGCGACGTCCGGGGCAATGCCGCCTACACCGGCATCGACCCCTACTTCGACGATCTGTTCCTGATGGCCGCTGACAAACGTTTCCTGTCGGTGGAGCGCATCGTCTCCACCGACGAGCTGGTCAAAGCCGTACCGCCACAAGCACTGCTGGTGAACCGGATGATGGTCGACGGCGTGGTCGAGGCACCCGGTGGCTCCCACTTCACCACCGCAGCGCCGGATTACGGCCGGGACGAGAAATTCCAGCGACACTACGCCGAGGCCGCCGCGACCGTTGACGGTTGGCAGACGTTCGTGCAGACCTACCTGTCCGGCGGCGAAGCCGAATACCAAGCGGCCGTGCAGAAATTCGCCGAGGAGGCGTCATCGTGACCGACACCGCGAGCACCCGCGCCGAAGTCTGCGCCGTCGCCTGCGCCGACCTGTTTCGCGACGCGGGCGAAATCATGGTCAGCCCCATGACGAACATGGCATCGGTCGGCGCGCGACTGGCCCGGCTGACGTTCTCCCCCGACATCCTGCTCACCGACGGCGAAGCGCAGCTGCTCGCGGACACCCCGGCGCTGGGCAAGACCGGCCCGGTCGAGGGCTGGATGCCGTTCGGCCGGGTGTTCGAGACGTTGGCCTGGGGTCGGCGGCACGTGGTGATGGGCGCCAATCAGGTTGACCGCCATGGCAATCAGAACATCTCGGCATTCGGTCCGCTGCAGCAGCCGAAGCGGCAGATGTTCGGTGTCCGCGGCGCCCCCGGCAACGCCATCAACCACGCGACCAGCTACTGGGTGGGCAACCACTCCAAGCGGGTCTTCTGCGAGACCGTCGACGTGGTGTGCGGTGTCGGCTGGGACAACGTCGACACCGACAACCCGGCGTTCCGGTTCGCCAACACCTACCGGGTGGTCTCCAACCTCGGCGTGTTCGACTTCGGCGGTCCGGACCGCACGATGCGCGCGCTGTCGCTGCACCCCGGCGTCACGGCCGACGAAGTCCGCGAGAATACGTCCTTCGATGTGGCCGGCCTCGACGA
>NZ_JBYCLD010000552.1:0-8540 GCF_057473725.1 Mycobacterium sp. TH-M11
GGCGCCCGGCTTGTCGCAGTCCGAGGCCACCGACATCGCGACCGAGGCGTACACCTACGCCTATCCACTCGTCACGATGGAATACACCCGACGCAGCTTCACCAACGTCCCCGCTCCCGAAGGCACCAAGGCTCCGATGGGCCAGTTCGCCCGACTGCGCACGTTCCCCAACGCCGCAAACCGCAGCACGCCCGCGCCGAACGCCGACACGCTCTACACCCAGGCCTGGTTCGACGTGTCGAAGGAGCCGTGGATCGTCACGGTTCCGGACATGGGCGACCGTTACTTCCTGCTGCCGATGCTGGACGCCTGGACCAACGTCTTCGCCTCGCCCGGCACCCGCAACGGCGGCGGCAAACCGCGGACGTTGGCGATCACCGGACCGAACTGGCACGGTACCCTTCCGCCCGGTGTGCTGGAGTACCAGTCGCCGACGGCGTTGGTGTGGCTGCTGGGTCGCATCTACTGCTCGGGCACCCCGGAGGATTACGACGCGGTGCACCGGCTGCAGGACGGCATCACCGCGACGCCGCTGTCGTCCTTCGGCACGCCCTACCTGCCGCCGCTGGCTCCACTCACCGCTTCGGTCGACATGGTGACGCCGGCCCGCAAACAGGTCAATGCCCTTGGCGGACCAGAGTATTTCAAGCTGTTCGCCCGACTGCTCAAGACCAACCCGCCAGCCGAGGCCGACGCGCCGATGGTCGCCAAACTGGCCCGCATCGGCGTCGTCCCCGGGCAGGACTTCGACCCGTCGAAATTGCCGGCCGCCATCAGCACCGGGATCGCGATGGCGCCAAAACTCGGCCAGCACACCATCTCTGGATGGCGTGAAGACGGTGTCACGGCCGGTGACTTCGTCTCCAAGAACGGCTGGGCCTACACCACCAAGGCCGGCAACTACGGGACCAATTACCGGCAGCGAGCGTTCGTCACCGATGTCGGCGTCGGCGCCAACCTGCCCGAGGACGCCGTCTACCTGACCTCGGACAGCACTGATCGCAAGCAAAAGTACAGCGGCACAACGAAATACATCATGCATTTCGACAAGGGCCAGCTGCCGCCGGCGCGCGGATTCTGGTCGTTGACCATGTACGGCAGTGACTACTACTTCGTCGACAACCCGCTGAACCGCTACACGCTCAGCGCACGCGACACGTTCATCGAAAACCCGGACGGCTCCACCGACTTCTACTTGCAGGCCGACTCCCCCGGCCCGGACAAGGAAGCCAACTGGCTGCCCGCGCCCACGGACCGGTTCTCGCTGATGCTGCGGCTGTACTGGCCCGCCGAAAAAAAGCCGTCGATCCTGGACGGGACGTGGCACATCCCGCCGGTCAAGCCGGGCCCCTAAGATCTTCTGGCGAAGACGAATTCGTTGCCGGGCACCAGGTCTTTGACTTTCGTGTCGGCGGCGCGACCAAAGCCTTCCATCAGCTCGGCGGCCGGGGTGACCGTCACGTCGAAGCCGTGGCGGGCAAACCACTCGCCGACCGGTTCGCGCTCTTCGAAGTACCACAGCTCGTCGGTGCGCGGAACCTCACGATCCGGCTGCACTTTGGCCAGCGCGTCGCGAACCCGATCCATCCTTTCGCTGCGCTTGGCCCGCAGCTCCTCGTCGAGGAAGCTCGGCCCGAGCGCCTCGACCGCGACGCGGCTACCGGCAGCGGCGAGTTCGTCGATGCGCTCGAACAGCAATTCCTGAGCGGCGTTCGGCAGGTACGGCATCAGCCCCTCGGCCGACCACACGCTGGGCTGCGACGGGTCGAAACCAGCTTCCAGCAAGGCTTTCGGCCAGTCGTGGCGCAGGTCGACCGCGACGGCCTTGCGGTTGCACGCGGCCTGCGCGCCGTGCTCGGTGAGCGTCGCGAGCTTGAAGTCCAGCACCCGGTCCTGGTCGAGCTCGTAGACCGTCACGCCGTCCGGCCACGGCAGCCGCCACGACCGCGCGTCGAGGCCCGCCGCCAGGATCACCGCCTGCTTGATGCCGTGGTTGGCCGCGGTGAGAAAGAACGAGTCGAAGAATTTGGTCCGCGAGGCCATGTAGCCGACCATCGCTTCCATCTGCAGCGGCAACTCGGGCTCGGCCTCGACCACCTCGGGTGGCAATTCCGGAGCGGAGTGCCAGTTCCACACACCTTCGCCGGCGGCGTCGAGGAACATCCGCGCGTAGGGGTCGTGGATCAGGGGGTCTGCGCTCTCGGTTTCCGCCGCCCGGGCCGACGCCACGCCCAGCGCGGTCGCCCCCACACTTTCGGTGATTTCCCAGGAGTCGTTGTCAGTTCTGGTCATAACCCGAACGTACGTGAGCCGGCTTGGCGGCCGCTGTGAATCCCGGCGGCCTGCAGGTGATAGCGCATATGGTCACGTTTTCGAAAAGCATTCAGTGCCCAGAACCTGGGGCGCGGGTGACAGCTGTGACTCATGACGGCGTCGAAGCAGGCACGGCGGCCCGGCAATCCGGCCATCTGCTGAGGTCACCAGTTATGTTGTCGGCGGAACGCTGACACCCGCCGGCCGGAGGTTGCTCGGAGCATGCTCGTTGATGGTCGCGAAGTCAGGGTCTACGGCAGCTTGCTGCAGCCCCTGACTCGTCGCACCAATGACATGCTGCGGGTCGCGCTGTCGGGGGCGTTGCTGGCGATCGTGATCACCAGTTCGCTGATCACCCGCACCCGCTGGGACGGGCTGGAGATGTCGATCTCGCGCCTCGTCGGGGTGCTCACGCCGACCCAGTCCGACGTGGTCTACCTGGTGTACGGGCTCGCGGTGCTGGCGCTGCCCTTCATGATCCTGTTCGGCCTGATCATCGCCCGGCAATGGCGGCTGCTGATTCCCTACGCCGCGGCAGCGCTGCTCTCCATCCTCGCCCTGTCGATCAGCGGAACGGGCATCGCGGCGCCGCGGTGGCATTTCGACCTCAACGACCGCCTGCGCACCGTGCTGTCGCAATTCCTGGACGACCCGCGCTGGATCGCCATGCTCGCCGCGGTGCTCACCGTGTCGGGCCCGTGGTTGCCGGCGCGCTGGCGGCACTGGTGGTGGACGCTGCTGCTGGCGTTCATCCCGATACACCTGGTCGTCAGCGCCGTGGTGCCGGCCCGCTCGCTGCTGGGCATCGCGGTGGGCTGGTTCGTCGGTGCCCTGGTGATCCTGGTCAGCGGCACCCCCGCCCTGGAAGTCCCGCTGGACGGCGCGGTGCGCGCGATGGCCAAGCGCGGGTTCGCGGTCGAAGAGCTTCGCGTCGTCCGGCCCGCCGGGTCCGGACCTTTGGTGCTGTCGGCCGTCACCGACGATCCCGACGAGAACGCCGTGGTCGAGATGTACGGCCCCCATCAACGCAGCGGTGGCGCGCTGCGGCAGGCGTGGCGGATTCTGCGGCTGCGCGACAGCGAGACCGCTCCCCTGCAGCCGTCGATGCGCCGCACGGTCGAGCACCGGGCGCTGATGGCCATCGCGATCGGCGAACTGGGCATCGCCAATACCTCGACGATCGCCGTCGGCACCCTGGACCGCGGCTGGACGTTGTATGCCCACAAGCGGATTCGGGGTGCACCGCTGAAGAAGTGCCATACCTCGACCCCGGTGGCCGAGGTGTGGGAGTCGCTGCGCAAGCTGCAGGACCACCAGATCGCCCACGGTGACCTGCGCGACAACCAGATCACCGTCAGCAACGGGGCGGTGTTCTTCGGCGGGTTCGGCAGCGCGGAATACGGCGCCACCGACAACCAGCTGCAGGCCGACATCGCCCAGCTGTTGCTGACGACCTCCGCGCTCTACGGCGCCGACGCGGCCGTGGCCGCGGCAATCGGAGCGCTCGGCCGCGAAGCCGTGTTGACCGCGTCGCGTCGGCTCACCAAAACTGCGGTACCGAAACATATCCGGGATTCCGTCCACGACGCCAAAGCCGTGATCAACCGCAGTCGCGCGGCGGTCATGCACCAGACCGGTGCGGAGAAAATCCAACCGGAAGCGGTCACCCGGTTCAGCCGCAGCCAACTCATCCAGCTGATCCTGCTCGGGGTCCTGGTGTACGTCGCCTATCCGTTCATCAGCACGGTGCCGACATTTTTCAACGCCCTGGGTAAGGCCAACTGGTGGTGGGCGTTGCTGGGCCTGGCCATCTCGGCGTCGACGTATATCGGCGCCGCCGCCGCGCTGTGGGCCAGCGCCGACGAATCGGTGAACTTCTGGCGGCTGTCGATTGCACAGGTCGCCAACACCTTCGCCGCGACCACCACCCCGGCCGGCGTCGGCGGGCTGGCGCTGAGCACCCGGATTCTGCAGAAGAGCGGGCTCAGCACGACGCGCGCCACCACCGCCGTCGCGCTGCAGCAGTCGATGCAGGTGATCATGCACGTCATACTGCTCGTCTTCTTCAGCACCGCCGCGGGATCGGCAAACAACTTGTCGCACTTCGTACCGAAGTCCACCATGATCTACCTGATAGCCGGTGTGGCACTGGGCATTATCGGCATCGCCCTGCTGGTGCCCAACCTGCGACGCTGGCTCTCGACGGCGGTGACCCCGAAACTCAAGGAGATCATCACCGACATCATCAAGGTCGCACGCGAACCCAAGCGGATGGCGCTGATCGTGTTGGGTTGCACCGGAACGACTCTCGGTGCGGCACTGGCGCTGTGGACAAGCGTGGAGGCGTTCGGCGGCAACGTTTCGTTCGTCACCGTCACCGTGGTGACGATGGTCGGCGGCACACTGGCCTCGGCCGCCCCCACTCCGGGCGGGGTCGGCGCCGTCGAGGCCGCGCTGATCGGTGGGCTAGCAGCCTTCGGCGTTCCGGCGGCCGTAAGTGTGCCGTCAGTGCTGCTGTATCGGGTGCTGACCTGCTGGTTACCCGTATGCATCGGCTGGCCGGTGATGCAGTGGCTGACCCGCAACGATATGGTCTAGCGGAGGTGGCGTTGCTCACACGATGATCGCAATGCGCAGCCCGTGAGCTAGGGTTGCACAACGTTGGCATTTTTTCACCCGCCAACACGTCGTGGACTGCTCCGACAATCCATTCTCAGCTTTCTAACGGCGATCGATTTTGCCCACCGGCAATCTCGCCACACCCTGATGCCTGAAAGGCACCACACCACATGACTTCTGAGTCCTTTGCTGCACTCGGCGTGCCCGAGCGACTGATCAGCAACCTGTCCGCGCGCGGAATCACCGCGCCGTTCCCCATCCAGGTCGACACGCTGCCCGACACACTGGCCGGCCGCGACGTGCTCGGCCGCGGTAAGACCGGCAGCGGCAAAACGCTGGCCTTCTCAATCCCGTTGGTAGCCCGGCTCGCAACGGCCAAGCGTCGCCCCAAGCAGCCGACCGGCCTGGTGCTCGCCCCCACCCGCGAACTGGCCACCCAGATCACCGCGACGCTAGAGCCACTGGCTGCCAGCTACGGCCTGAAGGTCACCGCGATCTTCGGTGGCGTCTCGCAGAGCCGTCAGGAATCCGCGCTCAACGGCGGCGTCGACATCGTCGTCGCCTGCCCCGGCCGGCTGGAAGACCTGATGCGCCAGCGGCTGATCAGGCTCGACGACGTCGAGGTCACCGTGCTCGACGAGGCCGACCACATGGCCGACCTCGGCTTCCTGCCCGGCGTCACCCGCATCCTGGCGGCAACACCGTCAACCGGTCAGCGCCTGCTGTTCTCCGCCACCCTGGACAACGGCGTCGACAAGCTGGTCAAGCGATTCCTGCACAACCACGTCATGCACTCCGTCGACGAGGCCAACTCGCCGGTCCCGGAGATGACCCACCACGTCTTCCACGTCGAAAGTGCCGGCGCCAAGCAGGCATTGGTGCAGCAATTGGCGTCTGGCACCGGGCGGCGAATCCTGTTCATGCGCACCAAGCATCAGGCTCGCAAGCTGGCCCGACAGTTGACCGAGGCGGGCGTGCCCTCAGTTGATCTGCACGGCAACCTGTCTCAACCCGCCCGCGACCGCAACCTGGCCGCGTTCTCCTCCGGTGCAGCCCGCGTCCTGGTGGCCACCGACATCGCCGCGCGCGGCGTGCACGTCGACGAGGTGGAGTTGGTGGTCCACGTCGACCCACCCGCCGAGCACAAGGCGTACCTGCACCGCTCCGGGCGCACCGCGCGAGCGGGCAGCTCGGGTGACGTCGTCACCGTCGTGCTGCCCGAGCAACGCCGCGACACCAACGAGCTGCTGCGCCGGGCCGGTATCGCCGTGCGGCCGCAGCAGGTGACCGCGGCGTCCGACCCGGTCGCGCAACTGGTCGGCGAAATCGCTCCGTTTCAGGCGCCGGCGCCCAAGCCGGCCGTCGCGCCGCCCAGCCGGGCGCCACGGCGTCGACCCAACCGCGGCGGCGAACAGGCCCGGGCTGCCGCCCGCAACGGACAGCGCCCGCGGAAGCCTCGCCGCTCCGCCTGAGAAATGTGGCGCACCGCTCTGGTCCTGCGGCACAACTTCACCGTCCGCTGGGCGCTATCGTGCAGCAATGACCGATAAGTCGCCCGCAATCACCATCTCGCATCCACCGAGAGCCCTGATGTGGATAGGCAACCCGGTGATCATGCTGCTGCTGCGTTCCCCGTTCGCCGGCGCGGCGCGCACCCGGTTCATGGGAGTGAGCTTCGCCGGTCGAAAAACCGGCCGGCAGTTCTCGATACCGTTGAGCGCCCACCTCGTTGACGGCGTTTTGTACGCCCTCACTCCCGCCAAATGGAAATACAACTTTCGCGGCGACGGCACCGCCGCGCGGGTTCGTTATGACGGGAAGACGACGACGATGCACGGCGTGCTCGTCGAGGATCGAGCACTGATCGCGGACCTCTACTCGCAACTCGCCCAGTCATATGGCGTCAAGCTTGCCGAGCGCTCGATGGGGTTGGCGTTCCGCGACCACCAGATGCCGACCCGCGATCAGTTCGCCGAAGCCGTCCAGGAGCTGGGCCTTCGCGCGATTCGTTTCACTCCTGCACCATAAGCTGGCTGTGTTCGATCTGCCCACCTTCGAGCGACAACTCGGTTGGGTGGGTGCGATTGTCGCTGTGAGGTGGGCACAAAGCGCACCGCTCGCCGTTGCTACTCATGTGGCGGATGCGCCGGCTGCGGCGTAAGTCCGGGTGATCACCGGTTGGTTCCCGGCGGCGGCCTGCACCTCGGCGCTGACGGCCGAGACGCGGTCAGCCGGCACCAGCGCGATGACGCAGCCGCCGAATCCACCGCCGGTCATCCGGGCACCCAAGGCGCCGGCGCCCACTGCGGCTGAGGCGATCAGGTCGAGATGCGGTGTGGTGATGGCGAAGTCGTCACGCATCGACGCGTGCGAAGCGGTGAAAATCCGGCCGGCTTCCACGTAGTCCGAATCACCCAACGCGGCAACGAAATCGAGTACCCGCCGGTTTTCGGTCAGCACGTGGCGAGCGCGGCGCGCGTCGACGGGATCGGCGACGTCGCCGAGGGCGGAGACGTCGGCGACCTCTCGCAGCGAGACCACGCCCAGATCCGCGGCCGCCCGCTCGCACGACAGCCTGCGCGCCGCGTATTCGCCGTCGACATGGCCGTGCCGCTCCCGCGAATCGATCAGCAGCAACGCGACTCCCGAAGCCGACGGGTCGAAGCCGACGGGCTGCACACTCAACTCGCGAAAGTCGATCAACAGCGCGGTCGAGTCCGCCCCGAACAACGACGAAAGCTGGTCGAGCAAACCCGTTGGTGTGCCGACATATTCGTTCTCCGCCCGCTGGGCCAGCCGGGCCTGGTCGAGACGCTCGATATGCGGGCACAGGGCACCGAGCACCGCACACTCCAGCGCCGCCGACGACGACAGGCCCGACCCCATCGGGACCTCGCTGGTGATCGACATCGACCCACCGGGCACTGGATGCCCGGCCGAACGCAGCGCCCACACCACGCCGGCCACGTAGGCGGCCCAGCCGCCCACTTCACCGGGCTTGGTGGCCAACGGGATTCGCACCGAGTCGTCGGCAAGGTCGCTGGCCACGGTCAGCGCGGAGGAGTCCGAGGGCTCCAAGACCACGCGGGTGCGCTGCGGCAGGGCGATCGGCAGCGACCAGCCGAGGTTGTAGTCGGTGTGCTCGCCGATCAGGTTGATCCGCCCCGGGGCCGAGTAGCGGACCGTCACGCCAAGTCCCGCAGGCGCTGGGCGACGGCCTCAGGCACCACGTCGGTGATGAACGCGTCCATGGCCGACTCCGAGGCCGCCAGGTATTTCAGCGCCGTCGCGCTGCGCCGGATCGACATCAACTCGACGTGGAAGTAGCCCTCGCGCAGGGCATCAGTGTCGGCGTATTGGTGCAGCGCCGAAATGTAGGGCAGCGGGCCAGAATACATCCGGTCGAAGCGTTGCAACACATCCAGGTAGATCCGCGCAAAGTCGTCCAACTCGTCGCTGGAAAGGTCAATGAGATTGTGCACGAACCGGTTCGGATAGATGTGCACCTCGACCGGCCAGCGTGCGGCGAACGGCACGAACGCGGTGAACAGGTCGGTGCGGGCCACGATCCGGCTGCCGTCGGCGATCTCGGCGGCCAGCAGGTCGGC
>NZ_JBYCLD010000553.1:0-9208 GCF_057473725.1 Mycobacterium sp. TH-M11
GGTCAGGGGTTCGAATCCCCTTAGCTCCACAGGAAAATCGCAGGTCAGAGGTGCCATCTGAGATAACGTCGAGGGTTACGTAACGTATGGCGTAACATTGGCGGTTGTGGCAAGCATCCACGCGCAGAAGAACCGCACCGGCAACAGCTATCGGGTGCTGTGGCGTGCTGACGGCAGACAGCGCTCGCTGACCTTCGAAAACCTGCCTGCCGCAGAGCGTTTCAAGACTCTGCTCGAGGACCACGGCCCCGAGGAGGCGCTGCGCGTCATCGAGCTCGACGAGATCGGGCGCCACGTCCCGACAGTGACCGAGTGGTTGCACACCCACATCGACAACCTCACCGGTGTGCAGCCGGCGACTCTCGCGCGCTACCGCACCTACGTCACCCGCGACATCGACCCCGTGTTCGGTTCCATGCCGGTGTCTGCGGTCACCGAGACCACAATCGCGCGGTGGGTCCAACAGCTGGGCGGCAGCGGCAAGACGATCTCCAACAAGCACGGTTTCCTGTCGGGGGCATTCAACGCGGCGGTGCGCGCACAAGTGATCGCGTCCAACCCGTGTCAGGGTCGTCGCTTGCCGCACACCCGGGTGACTGAGACCGTGTTTTTGACCCCGCCAGAGTTCGTTTTGCTGCGCGACCACATCGAGCGGGACCGGTGGAAAAACCTGGCGACGTGGCTGGTGAGCACCGGCATGCGGTTCTCGGAGGCCACTGCACTGACGCCGGCCGACATCGACGCCGAGGCACGAACCTGCCGAATCACCAAGGCCTGGAAATATTCCGGCGATTACCGGCCGGCGATCGGGCCACCCAAGACCCGCAAATCGATCCGCACGATCAGCCTGCCGCCTGCAGCCCTGGAGGTCGTCGACCTGAGGGCGCCCGGGTTGGTGTTCACCAACGGTGCGGGCAATCCCGTTCGCGCCCAGGAGTTCTTCAACGGCGGCTGGAAACCGGGCCGTGATGCTGCTATGAAGGCGGGCCTGACGAAGTGCCCGCGCGTGCACGATCTGCGTCATACCTGTGCGTCGTGGATGATCGCTGCCGGTGTTCCGTTGCCGATCATCCAGCAGCATCTGGGCCATGAATCCATCCAGACCACGATCGGTGTGTACGGGCATTTGGACCGGCGCAGCGCTCAGGTGGCCGCCGATGCCATCGGATCGGCGTTGGGCTAACACCGGTTTGAGGTTCACCGCTGCTGCTCACAGTAAGCCGCGCGAGGAGGTGGCACGGTGGTGCGGGCGGCGGGCATCGGTCGGGCGTTCGGGTAGGAACGGTCGCGTGGGGTGTTATGCGCCGCGCTGGGTGTGCAGTCGTCGGCTGAATCTGCTGTGTTTTGACAGACCCGACGGTGAGGGCGGATCGGCGGGCCTCGCGTCGATGCACATCGATTCGATGGCGGCTTCGATCTGCGCTTCGGTCATGGCCCACCGGCCGGCGCGTTTCATCGCGGCGAAGGTGCGATCACGCAGCTTGGCTCGAAGGTAGGACTCGGACAATCCGAGGATGCGGGCTGATTCGGCGAGGTCGTAAATCGTCGGGATCATGGGGTTTTCCTGATACCGCCCCGATGGTCGGAGCCGTTACTCTTCATCGTTCTCGGTCGTGATCCGGATCGGCAAGCCTCGGGCTGAACGTGCAACACAGCATGGCTTTGATGGACATCGGCCGGTGCCCGATCCTGAAGTTGTCTGTGCGGTCGCCGATCCTGCATAAGCCACACGGTAGGTAGGCGGTTGAGTTTTCGTCTACCAGTACACCCGGATTCGGCGCGAAGTTTCTCGAATCGCTTGAAAGTCAACCATTGTCAACCATGCGTGTGGACAAACGTCGATCCTCGCAAGTCGAGCGCGCAGGTGGGAAAAGACGGGTGCAGCGCGGGGTCGACAAGTCCGTGATACCCGACTGGCTATCGTTTCGATGTGGCGAGGACGGGGCCGACGCCCGGTCGTCTGGCGCGGCTTGCAGGAGTCTGGTGAAGATCGGCCCGATCACGCACCGGAATGTCGCGACGGGCGTTGGCCGAAGCCTGAAGCCGGGGGCGCGGCAGTCGGCAATTGCGGATCGAATCCCGCGCGCGGCAGCCGTCGCTGGCCGTGCTGGCGCGCATCCTGGCCGCTGTCGACCTCGAGGCACGTATCACGGTCAAGGATTACGAATCCCCGATCCCATACTGGATGCGAAGGATGCCTGCGTTGCTGACGACGCTCGCCTTATTAGGGGCCAACGAGCATCGCACAAAGAGAGCCGGTCTTAGAGGCTTACGATGTGCCAGGCGACGTGGTGGTGTTCGGGTCAGCCTTGGCGCCCCTAGCTGGCGGTGGTCGAGCTCTTTGTCGTTGGATGGGGCGTTGGCTGGCACGACCGAGGCCCGTTGGTCGACGGGCAGCGTTGCCGCGCAGATGATGCCCCAGGATGACGAGGAGGCGCTCGATCGATGACCACTTGGGCCCGCTTCTGGGCTGTCGACTTTCACGTCCACACACCGGGTTCGCAGGATGCGAAGGACGAGAATTTTGGCTCGCCGCGGGACATCGTCGATGCTGCCATCGCCGCCAAGCTCGACGCCATCGTCATCACCGATCACAACACGGTCTCGTGGTGCAAAGACGTCGCCGACGCCGCCAATGGCACGCCGTTGGTCGTTCTGCCCGGTGTCGAAATCAGCACCAACGAGGGCCATCTTCTCGCTGTGTGGGAGCAAGGAACGGACCCTGGCCTGATCGAGGAGGTGCTCGTAAAACTCAATATCGGCCAGGCCGATCGAGGCAAGCTGGACATTGCAGCCGATGTCGGCTTTTCTCACGCGGCAGAGAAAGTGGCCGCTTCCGGCGGCGTGGCCATCCCCGCTCATATCGAGAAGGACAAGGGCTTGATGCGGCTCACCGTCAAGGCCCACGTGAAGGAAATACTCCTTGACGACGCCATCAGCGCCGTCGAGGTGGTCTACCTCGAAACGATCGAAGACGTGCGAAACAGCCTTGCCGAACAGCGGAATCTGGCCTTCGTCCGCGGATCGGACACATGGAACAAGGACCAGAGTTGTCACGCGCTGTCCGGCATCGGTGCCCGGCGCACGTGGGTCAAAGCCAGTCGACCAGACCTGGTCGGCATCCGCCACGCGTTGGCCGACCCGGCGTTGCGCATCTCTCTGGAGGAGCCGCCCGCGGCGGGCTCGTACACGTGCATTGAAGACATCGAGGTCATAGGCGGGTTCCTCGGAGGCCAACGGATCGAATTCTCACCTGATCTGAACTGTCTGCTGGGCGGGACGGGCGCAGGAAAATCGCTGATTCTGGAGGCGACACGATTCGCGCTGAACCAGCAAGTGGACGCCGACGCCTTCCCCAACATTCGCCGCGAGATCGACTCGCGTATGGCGAAGGCGCTCATGAACAACAGCACGGTCGTGCTGCACGTGGCGTGCCAGGGCAAGCGGTACCGGATCGAACGCACCTTCAACGCCGGCGGATCGCCCACTGCGCGAGTGCTTCAGCAAGCCGGAACCGATTGGGCCGAAGTCGATGTCGACCCGACAGTCCTCTGTCCCATCGCCGCGTTTTCCCAAGGCGAGATTCTCGAGTACTCCCGAGAACCGGTCGGCCGCATGACCCTTGTTGATGCGTCCATCGATCTCGATGAAGTCAACGAGTCGATCGGCTCGACGATCGGCGGTCTGCGTGCCAACGCCCGCAAACTGATCACCGCCCGCCGCCGGGTCCAGAAGCTGGAATCCGAGGCCGGCCACGAGGCCGAGCTCAGCGACCAGGTGCGCCAACTCACCGACCTGTTCACGACCGACACAGTCAAGGAGCAGTCGGGTTGGACCAAAGAGCAAACGACCCTGCAGCGCGCCAAGAAGAGTGTCGATGACGTGGAACTGCCCGAGTTCGACCTGCCAGACGCCGAGGTCAGCGAGTCGATCGCTGGAAACGCAGGCATCTTCGCCGAGGTCAGCACCGCGCTCGGACGTCTCCACCAGCGGCTCGGCGCCGGGGTGAAGGAGATCGGTGCGGCGCTCGCAGAGGCATCCGGCGCTCTGGCGCGGATCCAGGGCGAATGGGCGACGCGGTTCGAAGGATTCAAACAACGCCTCGACGAGGAGCTGGAGAAGATCGATCCCGAGGCCTCGCTGACGTCATTGCGCGCCAGCCTCGAGCAACTGCAGTCGAAGCTGACCCAGGCCCAGGCGGCGAAGACCGAACTCGAAGAACGGGCACTGCCCGAGCTGGCCCGGCTGCAGCGCGAGCGTGAGGAACTCATCGAGGCCCTTCATGACGCGCGGCGCAAACGTCGTGAGATGCGTCGTGCGCGAGTCGTGGAACTCAATACGAAGGCTGCCGGCTTTGTGAAGCTGGACGTACCCAGCCAGGGCGACGATTCCGATTTCCGCGATGCGCTCGACAGGATCAAAGTCGGGTCGCGCGTCAGGGACGAATTCTTGAATCAGCTTGCATTGCGGACGCATCCACTGAAATTCGCGCGAAGCATGTGGGCGCAGGAGCTCGCCGACCTCGTCAACACAGAGCACGGAATCGATATGGCCAGCCTCGCAAAACTGCTGGCCAACATCGATGAACGCAATCTGTGGGAAGAGCTTCTGGAGCTGCAGTCGATTGACCGTCCTGATGTCCTCACCATCAAGTTCAAGAAGCCGGACGACCATACCTACACCGCGATCGAAGAACTTGCCCACGGCCAGAGGTGCACGGCGATCCTCGTGATCTTGCTCGCCGACGGCAACACTCCGGTCCTGGTTGACCAACCGGAGGACGCGCTGCACGCACCGTGGATCGAGGAGTACCTCGTTGATCGGCTGCGGTCGCTGCGTGGGAGTCGGCAGTATCTCTTTGCCACGCGTAGCCCCGGCATTGTCGTCAGCGGCGACGCTGAGCAGATCGTGACGATGAGGGCAACCGCAGGACACGGCGAAGTCGAAGCTGTGGGCTCGCTCGAACGCTACGAGCTCAACGCGTTGGCGCTGGAACATCTTGAAGGGGGGCGGATCCCGTTCAGCCGACGCACCTTGAAGCTGAAAGTCTCGGTCGACCCGCCGGCACCTTAGAGATAGAGCTGCTTGCCACGTTCGGCCGGACGCCGAGCGGTGGCGCAACCAAATCGCAATGTCAGAAGCGATTTTCGAGCATGATCACCAGCTTCCGGCCGGAGCAGAAGGAGCGCCGTCGATTGATTCCTCTGATGAAAAGTCGTCAGTTTTTGATGGATAATGAAGAGTATCCACCATTCATACGAAATGCGATGCGGTACAGCGTGTTACGAGCCGCACTAATGCGTTAGTGCCTGGCGTCGTCTTTGTGCGGGCGCCGCAGTCGCGGTCGCGGTTTTGCGTGTGTCCGACACGTTATGACGCGGCTGGTCCAGCGCGATTCTGTGTGTCGCCCGCTCTTTACACTTGGTAGGGCGTGAAGCTCAGATACCGAGTTGGCCGATGTGTGGCGCGTCGGGGGCTGCGGTGATGTCTTGTTCCGTGCGGTGTTGCGACGTGTAACCGTTTGATTGTCTGCGATTTCGGTTTTTCTGGATGGTGAGTCCACACTCGTGTAGTGCTTCGCGCATGATGTTGGCTATTGCTACTGATTGGTGTGTTGCAACAACTTTGATCGTTTCGATTGCGGCGAGCGCGGTGACTTTGTCAAGTGCTGCCTGTCGGGCCAGTCGTTGCGATAGTGGGTTTTCGGGGTCGTTGTGGTGATCGTCGAGGAGGATTCCTGCGGCGTCGCAGCGGCTGTCTCGGTTGGCGTGGGCGAACTCAAACAGGGCGCGATCGAGCGGGCGGAATTTCGACCAGCCCGCAGCGTGCATCCAGCGGCGTGGGGTGGTCTGCGGCATGGTGTCGAGTGCTCGTGCGGCGTCGGCGTTGGTGTGCCAGGTTCGCAATCGAGCGGTTTGGTGCAGTGTGCATCGCAATATTCCCATAGCACGGTCGTCTTCTTCGAGCCAGAGCCAATATCCCGAGAGCAGGGTTGAGGAGACTAGTGTGGCGGCGGCGGCGATCTGTGTTCGTGACTGGTTCCAGCTCGCGCACAACGCGGCGAACTCTGCGGTCACGATCTGCGGGGCCACAGGGGTGCGGTGGTGAACACTGAGGCGACTCTCTGGGGGCTTGAGATCTTGAGCCTGAGCAGCTTCGGCAACCAGGAACCTCGAGAACCGGTGTGCGGCGAAGGCCAGTTCGGCGAGTTCCTGGAGTGTGCAGTCCTGAGCGCGGGATCTATGCCCGAGCGCAGCGTGATAGTCGGTGTAGAGGTTCCAGAGATAGTCGATACTTTCAAAGGCGGCAAGTTCCCTGCCGACCAGCGGTGCGAGGGCCGGGGTGAGTCGGGGGACCAGCGGCGTGCGTGGCAGCAGTTGGGTTTCCGAAGTGTAGTGGGCGAGTCGTCGCTCAGGCGCCGACACGGTACCGATTGCGCGCGCCGTGTCAGCGTCTCCTAACGCGTGACACACAGCAATTGCGGCGAACCGCATCTGAATCATGCACAGCATCAACGTATCTGAGAGAACATCGGTCGAGCGGTGAGCATCGGTCGGCGAGTGCTCTTCGTCGAGATGGTGCACTGCCTCGTACTCGGTTCGCTGATCAGCTTGTTGTCCGTCGATGAGCCTGCACAGTGCGTGGTACACGCCAGCAGGGCATATAAGCTGATCAGCGATTCGCATATGCTCATGGTCGACGTCAATGACACCTGCCGTGCGCGGGTGGTCGTCAAGATCGTCGAAGCTTTCACTTGCAGCAATGTCGGCGGTGTATCGGCCTAGCGCGTCCATGGCGCTGTGGGTCCACGCTCTGGCGATAAACGACTCGATCGTTTCGTTACGGCGGCGCGCGATACCGGCAACCAGCGCGAGCAGTAGTGTCCATCGGCCAAGTTGTTGCCGCAAAACGATGGCCGCGCCGACAGTTTGGCCGGCCAGCATCAACCGCAGAGCCGCGATGGTGCTTTGCAGGCTCCATGACAGATGTGTCGGCCACGGGCTCTCATGCGGCGTTGCATGCTGCGTCAGCTGATGACCTCCGCGGATAAAGACCGCGTCCAATTCGCAGATCGACAGCAGATGCGGAAGGCAGTGGTTCATCGAGACTTGGGCAACCGCATCAAGATTGTCGATCCGAATCGAGTGACGACTGATGAGTGTCTCAGTGAGTCGTGCCGGGCCGCTTGCAGCGACGCGTTCATATGCGTCGACCGTGGGTGGAACGTTCTGAGCGCGCCGTTCGGCCTTTACCCTCCCACGCTCCACTTCTTTGCGCGTCGGTTGCACCTGACCGAGCCTGCGGTCGAGCTTGTGGCGACTCTTGCGTCCCATAGCGTTTTAAGCCTTACCAATTACGTGTGCGAAGCTGTGCCATTGCGCACGGGCGAAGCGGACCGCACTGGCAGAGGCGGCCACCCAGTGTCTGCTTGGGCTCGGGCTTTCCTTGCATGGCCGCAGCGTAAAGCGCAGCGCGAAAAGCCGTCTACCAAAGCGCCGGAAATAACTCGCGGGACTGCCCCGGGTTCAGTTGACTCGCGGGGTGTGATTTTCAGGCCGCGGTTGCGACTGGTGTGTGGAGCAGTTCGAACTCTATCGGGGTGAGCCTGCCGAGTGCGCGTTGCCGGCGGCGTCGGTGGTAGGTCCGCTCAATCCACGACACGATCGCAAGGCGCAGTTCGGCTCGGGTGGTCCAGCGTCGCCGGTCGAGCACGTTGCGTTGGAGAAGGGCGAAGAACGACTCCATGGCAGCGTTGTCCCCGCACGCACCGACGCGACCCATCGATCCGTGTAATCCGTTGTGTGACAGTGCGCGGACGAAGTTTCGCGAGCGAAATTGACTACCCCTGTCCGAATGAACCACCGTCGCGGCAGGCGAACGCAGCGCCACGGCGTGATCCAGGGCTGCCACCGCCAGCGAGGACTTCATCCGCGAGTCCATCGAGTAACCCACGATCCGGTTGGAATAGACATCTTTGATGGCGCAGAGGTAGAGCTTGCCTTCATCGGTGCGATGTTCGGTGATGTCGGCCAGCCAGACCTGGTTGGCGGACTGGGCGCTGAACTGACGCTGCACGAGGTCGTCGTGGACCGGTGGCCCCGATCGACGGTTCAGTCCTCGCTTCTTGGCGAAAATCGACCAGATGCGCTCTTGGGAACATAACCGTGCGACACGGTTCTCGCTGGCGGAGATCCCGCGCCCGGGAAGTTCGTCGGCGATGAATCGGTAGCCGAATGCGGGGTCGTCGGCATGGATGTCGCGGGCGGCGTTGATCAGGTGCGCATCATCCCAATCTCGCTGTGATACAGGTGCTTTGCGCCATTTGTAGAACGCCTGGGTGGAGAATCCCAGGACCCGGCAGGTCACCGTGACGGGCACGCCGTCATCGGCAAGGTCGAGGACCAGCGGGTAGATCATTTTGGGTTGGCATCCCGGGACAGGTAGCCGACCGCGCGACGCATCACTTCAGCCTCCTGCTCGAGGAGCTTGATCCGCTTATGCGCCTCGCGCAGCTGCGCCGACACATCACCAGAGGCCGCCGCAGACCCCGGCCGGTTGGCACCGTCCTCGCGGTCGGCGATCTTGAGCCAGCGATGCAGGCAGGCCTCCGAGATCCCGAAATCCTGCGCGATCTGGCGCAACGGCGCCTCACCCTTGCGGGCCACGGCGATGACATCGGCTCGGAACTCAGCGGGAAACGGCTTCGGCACGAGATTGATCCTTCCAGCAAGGACGAATCCTCACAGGTCAGGAGTCAACCAAACCGGGGGCAGTCCCCGCTGTGAATATCGCAGACCGGTCGCGACACAACGTCGGTTCTCATTTTGAACCGCTCGCACGCGCAGGGAGCGCCGTGCGCTCCTGTGCCGTCATCAATCTGCTTGAAAGGTAGCCATTGTCAACTACACCGGTAGACAAACGACGATCCTTCTTGGTGACAGGGCGCAGGCGGTCGCCTGATCCAGCGGTGGTGACACACCAATAATGGGCAATGAGCTACCACCTCGGTGTTGGCGAGGATCGTGCCGCCCAAGATTGCTCACATGAGACGGCCTGCCGGAAAACTGCTCCGCATCGTCACAGCGCGCACCCGGTATGTCGCAACGGAGTTGGCCAGCGCTGCGGGGGTGCTGCGGTCGATGATTGCCCGCGGACCCAATCCGGTCCGCGGCAGCCGCCGGTGCCGGTTTAGCGCGCATCTTGGCCA
>NZ_JBYCLD010000554.1:0-3991 GCF_057473725.1 Mycobacterium sp. TH-M11
GTCGAGGTGGCGTGTGCCGACGGGAAGCTCAAGCTGCTCGGGGTGCCGACGTTGACGGCGACGGCGGGATGATGCGGCCGCGGGCGCCGCACGATCCGCTTGATCAGCACCGCGGCGGCGTGCGCCGCGAACGCGCCGGCGCCGGCCACCAGCCAGCTGCGGCGCTTGGCCGGCTGCAGCACCGCTCCGATCGCCGATACGCCCAGCCAGCCGAGGCTGTGTTCACCGAAGTAGGACAGCACCCGGGCGACGGCCAACGCGCCGGGGCGATCCGCCAGCGCCGACTGCACCGCGACCAGCACGGCGACTTCGCCGCTCGGCGACGCCGACTCAGCCGCGTTGCCGGCCATTGCCAGCCATCACGTTTTTTCCGGCGGGCTGGGTGCCCAACAGCACCGTCTCCCATTTCTCCTTGCTGGACAGCACCGGCAGCGCGTCCCGGTAGACCCGGCGCATCTCGTCGAAGCGCCGCACCAGCTGGCGTTGGCGCCGCAACGATTGCCACAGCAGCGCGAACATCTTGTCCCGGTCACGTTGTCGGTAGACCGCGCCGCGACCGTCGGCCGTCGTGACCGTTGCGCCGTCCAGCGTCGAGAGCCGAAACCAGCGGGCGTCCTGCGTCGGCACGTTGAGCTGGGGACGCTGATGATGCTGCGGCTCGGTCTTTTTCAGCTGATGCAGAACTCCACGGATCAACCGGTAACCGATGGACAGCGGATGGACCGGCGGCTTCATCTCGTAGTTGCGCTGCGACGGCGCCGGCAGCTGGTCCGACGACGGCAACACCACCGCGTCCGGATATTCCTTACGCAGGCGGTGTACCTCGGGCAGGCCGGATTCCAGGATCGAAAAGATGTGCTCCGGGCCGGCCAGGAAGTCATCGATCGCCTTGTTCTGGATCGCGACCGTCGAATACTCAAGACAGGAAAGGTGTTTCAGTGTCGCCTTCAGGTGGCTACGAACCAGACCCTTGACGTCGCCGTCCCAGTGCATGGCCGCCACCACCAGCCGGTTGCGCAGGTGGAAGTAGGCCTGCCAGTCAATGGCGTCGTCTTTGTCGCTCCAGGCCATGTGCCAGATCGCCGCGCCGGGCAGGGTCGCGGTCGGGTAGCCGTGCTCGGCGGCCCGCAACCCGTAGTCGGCGTCGTCCCATTTGATGAACAGCGGCAACGGCTGACCGAGTTCTTCGGCGACCTCGCGGCCGATCATGCACGTCCACCAGCCGTTGTAGTCCACATCGATCCGACGGTGCAGCAACTGACTGCGAGGGTTGTTGTCGCTCAACGGATATTCGGCAAAGTCGTGGTCGTATTCGGTGTAGGGCGCCGCGGTCCACATGAAGTTGGCGCGGTCGACCATCTCGCCCATGATGTGCAGGTGCGAGGGCTCTTGCAGGTTGAGCATCTGGCCGCCGACCAGCATCGGCGCCTTGGCGAAACGGTGCATCGCGAGAATGCGCAGAATAGTGTCCGACTGCAACTCGATGTCGTCATCCATGAACAGAATCTGTTGGCAGTCGGTGTTTTTCAATGCCTCGTACATCACCCGGCTGTATCCACCGGAGCCGCCGAGGTTGGGCTGGTCATGGATGGTCAACCGGTCGCCGAGCGGCGCGGCGGCCGCGGCGAAGTCGGGGTGATCGCGGACCTTCGACGTACCCTGATCGGGCACGATCACGGCGCCGATCACCTTGTCCACCAACGGGTCAGCGGTGAGCTCGCGCAGCGCGTTGACGCAATCGTTCGGCCGGTTGAAGGTCGGAATGCCGATCGCGACGTTGGCGACGCCCGGCGCAGGCTCCTCGGAGTACCAGCCGGCGCTGCGCAGCGTCACTTCCGAGTCGGTGGTGATGTCGAACCAGATCCACCCGCCGTCTTCGAAAGGCTGCAGGCTCACCTGAAATTCGAGCACCGCCGGGCCGGCCTCCGTCGAGGCGAAATTCTGGCCCTCCACAAAGATCCTGGCACCGGTGGCCTTGGTGCGGTAGACGTCGACGCGACCCTGACCGGTGAGTTCGATGCACAGCACCACGGAGGTGCAGGTCGTCCAGCGACGCCAGTAGCTGGCCGGAAAGGCGTTGAAATACGTCGCGAACGACACCTCGGACTCGGACGGAATCTGCAGCGACGTGCGGTTACTGGCATGCGCACGGCGGGAATTCGTCGTCGACTCGTCCAGGTAGAGCTTGCGGACGTCGAGTGGCTCGCCCGGGCGCGGCAAGATCACGCGCGCCAGCAGGCTGACCGCTTTACTGGACTGCCGGGTCGCGGCCCGGGCGGCGTCGCCAACCGTGGTCTCACTCATCCGCGGGTGCTTCCTCTGCTGTTCTCGTCTCGAGCCTGAAGCGATGCGCCGTCACGCAGGTGCGGCGCCAGGACATTGTCGTACATGCTCAACGCACTGGCGATCGCCATGTGCATGTCGAGATATTGATAGGTGCCCAGACGCCCGCCGAAAAGCACCTTCGCCGAAGCGGTTTCGTTAGCCGCGCGGGTCCGGTAAGCGGCCAGCAGCGCGCGGTCGGCTTCGGTGTTGATCGGGTAGTACGGCTCGTCGTCGTGTTCGGCGAAGCGGGAGTATTCCCGCATGATCACCGTCTTGTCGGTCGGGTAGTCCCGCTCGGGATGGAAGTGGCGAAACTCGTGGATGCGGGTGTACGGGACGTCGGCGTCGTTGTAGTTCATCACCGGGGTGCCTTGAAAGTCGCCGGTTGGCAATACGTCGGTCTCGAAATCAAGTGTGCGCCAGCCCAAGTGGCCGTCGACATAGTCGAAGTAGCGGTCCAGCGGGCCGGTGTAGACCACTGGGGCATCCGGGCTGGCGGCTCGCAGCTCCTCGCGAACGTCGAACCAGTCGGTGTCGACCCGGACCTCGATCCGGTCGTCGGCGGCCATGTTCTGCAGCCAGGCCGTGTAACCGTCGACCGGCAGGCCTTCGTAGGTGTCGTTGAAGTAGCGGTTGTCGAAGGTATAGCGCACCGGCAGGCGGGTGATGTTGGACGCCGGCAACTCCTTGGGATCGGTCTGCCACTGCTTGGCGGTGTAGTGCTTGACGAACGCCTCGTAGAGCGGCCGGCCGATCAGCGAGATCGCTTTCTCTTCGAGGTTCTGCGCGTCGTCGGTGTCGATCTCGGCGGCCTGTTCGGCGATCAGCGCCCTGGCCTCGCCGGGGCTGAAGTAGCGGCCGAAGAATTGTGACACCAGTCCCAGCCCCATCGGGAACTGGTAGGCCTGACCGTCATGCATGGCAAAGACGCGGTGCTGGTAGCCAGTGAAGTCGGTGAACTGCCGCACGTAATCCCAGACCCGCTTGTTGGAGGTGTGGAAGAGGTGGGCGCCGTACTTGTGCACCTCGATGCCGGTCTGCGGCTCGGCCTCGGAATAGGCGTTACCGCCGATGTGCGCGCGACGTTCGACGACAAGCACCCGCTTGCCGAGCTGAGTAGCCGCGCGCTCGGCGATCGTCAGACCGAAAAAGCCGGAGCCGACGACATAGAGGTCGAAGCGACCGGAAGGAGAAGTCATCGGTTGCCTAGGGTATCGGACTGCGAGATCGTCGCCCGTGCGGCGCGGTGGTCTTATCGCCACTACGTCGCCGGCAAGGCCTTATAGCGGCGCGCCGGATAACGGTTGGCCGAGATTTGGTGACGAAAGTCGCGATTGGTTCACGATTAGGTCTCGTCACTCCAGTAACAACATTCACGTAAGTAACATCGGCCATGTGTCCGAATATCAGTAGTCAGACACCATGCGCGCCCCGGCACGCATGACAGACCGCAGTCCAGATTGAGGAGACTTCCGTGCCGAACCGACGTCGACGCAGGCTCTCGACAGCCACGAGCGCGTTCGCCGCTCTGGCCGTCGCGAGTCCTTTTGCTTACATCGCTGTTTGCGACCTGACCGCCAAGCCAGCACCCCAGCACCACGAGTTCGTTCGGGCCGCGTCCATGACCGACCTGCCCGGCGAGTTGATGGGCGCGCTGTCGCAGGGG
>NZ_JBYCLD010000555.1:0-7302 GCF_057473725.1 Mycobacterium sp. TH-M11
CGGTGGGCCGATGCGATGCCCACGGACCTCGAACCACCGCTGCGCGGGTTTCCGAACGCGCCGATGCGCGCGCTACACCTGTGGGCCGCGCCAGAGCCATTGCGGGTCGCTGACTCGCAGCACCCGTTGACCGTCGCGGTCGAGGATTGGCGGCAAGCCGAGGTCCCGGCTCCGGCGTCCGCCACCAGGTGCGCCATCGCGATTCTCGGCGACGACGTGAACCGTCTGACCGCCGCGGCCTCCACGCATCGAGGATGTCAAGTGGTATCGCCGCGCGACGCCGAAGTGATTGCGGTGTTTGCTCCGTCGCTTGATCAGCAGGATGTGATCGCCGCCGTCGCGGCGCTTGCCGGTCGGACCGATGTGGGTTTGCCGGACTACGCCGCGCTCATCGGACCACGATGCCGCGCTGTCTGGCTGCTCACCGCCGGCGGGGAAAACGTCGTGTCCGGCGACACGGCCGTACGGCCCGCCCACGCGGCGCTCGCCGCGATGCACCGCAGCGTCGGTTTCGAATTCGGCGACCAGACGTTCGGGACGCTGGACCTGCCTGCCGGGGGGCTCGACGAGCGTTCGGCCGCAACCGCTCTCGAGGTGCTGGTCGGCGCGGTCGGGGTGATGGCGCTGCGCGGCAGCGCAGCACAGTGTTACGTTCGCGCCCTGCGCGAAGAACACGAGTCGGGGACCGCCCGGTCGCTCGACGCGGCGGCACTGGACAACGTGGTGATCACCGGCGGCAGCGGAGCCATCGGCCGGCGATATGCGCAGTACGTCATCGAACGTGGCGCGCGCAGAGTAGTCCTGTTGAGCCGCAACGGTATCGAACCCCAGAGGCTGCGCTCGCTGATCGGGCGGCACCACGTCGAGGTGCACGCGCCGCGCTGCGACATCACCGACCGCGGCGCCGTTGCGGCCATCGCGACTGAATTCGCCGATACCGGTGCGTCGTTGCTGATCCACACCGCGGGTATCGCTGCGGTATCGACGCGAACCGAACTCACCGGTGCGGATGTGGCGGCCGTCTGCGCCGCGAAAGTGGCCGGCCTGGCCACGATGGTAGCGGGCTGGCCGCTGCAGCCGCGGTGCCGGCTACTGGCCTGTTCATCGGTTGTCGGCGTCTGGGGCGGGCGTGGTCACGCCGCCTATGCGGCGTCCAACCGGATTCTCGACGTGCTGGCCGCGCAGCTGCGCGCAACCGGTTTGGACTGCACCGCAATTCGGTGGGGTCTGTGGCAGGACGCCGGAGTGGTGGCGCCCGCCGAGATCGCCCGAACCGAACGCTCTGGTTTGCTCGCGATGCCAGCCGAGTCGGCGGTGGCCGCCGGCCTGGGCCGGTACGCCGGCGATCCGTTGGTTTTTCGCGCCGACCTCGACCGGCTCCGGGTGTTCTTCGACAGCCAGGGCATCGCGATGCCCTTTCACGGGCGCGCTGAGGAGAATCATGCGCTGCCACAGAGCCATTTTGGTGAAACGACTCTCGCCGATCTGGTGCATGCCGAACTGGCGGCGACGCTGCAGCTGGGCGATTCGGCGGTGATCGACGCGACCGCGTCCCTGGTCGACCTGGGCCTGGACTCACTGCTGGCACTCGATCTGCGGCGGCGATTGCGAAGGGCGGTGGGCCATTCGGCTCCGGTTGCGCGGATGCTCGGTGGGATCACCGTCGACGAACTGATCGATGTCCTGGGTACAAGCAGCGGCCACTGCACCGAGAAGGTTGGAGCCCACGCGTGACGGACACCACCGGCTTGGACACGCTGGAAGCGCAGCGGCTGGAATTGCTGCGCCGCAAGATCGCCGAGCGTGGCTTGACCCGCTCGGGCGCCGGCGCCGTCCGGGCGCGCCCCCAGCTGTCCGACGGACAACGCCGGATGTGGTTTGTGCAGTCGGCGGACCCCGACGGCGCTTTGCTCAATATCTGCGTCTCGTATCGGGTGAGCGGCAGCGTCGACATCACACGGCTGCGGCAAGCGGTGGATGCGGTCGCGCTGCGCCACCCGGTGCTGCGTACGACGTATCAGACCGGCAGCGACGGCGATCCTCACCCGGTGGTTCACGACGACCTGCGGCCGGACTGGGCCGAGCACGACCTGTCCGGCCTTGCCGCGCAGGCTCGAAAACTCCGGCTGGAAGTGCTGGCGCAGAGGCAGTTTCGGCAGCCCTTCGACCTGACCAGAGATTCACCGCTGCGGATCGCCGCCGCGCGGGTGGGCGCCGAGGAACTGATACTCCTGGTCACCGCCCATCACATCGCCTGGGATGACGGTTCGTGGGCACCGTTCTTCGCCGACCTGACGCGTGCCTACACCGGCGCCGATCGCGCCGCACCGGTGCTGACCGCGGTCGCGGGGGACCCGGTCCGCGGCAGCGAGGACGACCTGGCGTACTGGCGGTCGCTGATGGCGGATCTGCCCGAGCCGCTGGAACTTCCCGGTCCGAACGGGTCGGTGGTCCCGAGCACGTGGCGTGCCCAGCGGGCCACCTCCCGGCTGTCGGCAGAGACCATCGACCGCGCAGCCACACTCGCCAGGGAGTTGGGCGCCACCCCGTACATGGTGTTGATGGCGGCGTTCGGCGCGCTGGTGCATCGCTACACTCATGCGTCGGATTTCCTTGTCGCAACACCGGTGCTGAACCGGAGCGCAGGAACCGAAACCGCGATCGGTTACTTCGGCAACACGCTGGTGATGCGGATGCGGCCCGAGTCGCGGATGACGTTCCGGGAGTTGCTGGCGCAGACCAGGGACAGCTCGATCGGCGCCATGGCTCATTCGCGGGTCGACCTGGAATGGCTTGTGCGCGAATCCAATCCCGACCGCCGGCATGGGGCCGAGCGCATGACGCGGGTCAGCTTCGGTATGCGCGAGCCCGACGGCGGCGGCTTCAGTCCACCCGGCGTGCGATGTGCGCGCGCCGAATTGCGCGCCCATATCAGCCAGTTACCACTTGGCTTCATGGTCGAAATGAACGGCGCCGGAGCCGTGGTCGAAGCCGAATATCTGGTCGAAGTCCTCGATCGACCGCTGGTGGATCAACTACTGCGGCACTACGGCGTGCTGTTGGAGCACGCGTTGGCCAACCCCGACACCACGCTGACGGCGTGCGGGCTGATGAGCCACGCCGACGTCGCATGGCTGCGGGAGGTCTCCGCAGGAGAAACCTTCAGCGTGCCGGCCAATACGCTTTCGGGCCTGGTTGCGCGGCGGGCTGCCCGCACTCCGGATGCTGTTGCCGTCGTCTACGAGGGCCGGCAGTACAGTTATCGCGAGATCGACGATGAGGCAAACCGGCTGGCGCATTGGCTGATCGAGCGTGGTATCGGCACCGAAGACCGAGTGGCGGTGCTACTGGACAAGTCACCGGAACTGGTCATCACCGCGCTGGGTGTCCTCAAAGCAGGCGGTGTCTACCTGCCCGTCGACCCCACCTATCCCGACGACCGACGGGCGTTCATCCTCGATGATGCCCAGGCGAAACTGGTTCTACGGGAACCGGTTATAGATCGTTGCGGCTACCCGGCCAGCGAACCGGCAGAACTGCTTCGCCCGCTTCGGCCGGCCAATACCGCGTACCTGATCTACACCTCGGGCTCGACCGGGCTGCCCAAGGGCGTTGCGGTGCCGCACGCGCCGATCGCGGAGTACTTCGTCTGGTTCGGCGACGAATACCGTGTCGACGAGACCGACCGCCTGCTACAAGTGGCCTCACCGAGTTTCGACGTGTCCATCGGCGAGATTTTCGGAACACTGATCTGTGGGGCACGGCTGGTGATTCCGCGGCCGGACGGCCTGCGCGACATCGGCTACCTGACCGAACTGCTGCGGCACGAGGGCATCACCTCGATGCACTTCGTCCCGTCGCTGCTCGGTCTGTTCTTGTCATTGCCCGGCGTCAACCAGTGGCGCACCCTGCGCCGGGTGCCGATCGGCGGCGAACCGCTGCCCGGCGAGATCGCCGACAAATTCCGCGCCACCTTCGACGCGCTGCTCTACAACTTCTACGGCCCCACCGAGACCATCGTCAACGCCACCAGCTATCCGGTGGAAGGACCCCAGGGCACCCGGGTGGTGCCGATCGGTCGGCCCAAGATCAACACCCAGATCCATCTGCTCGACGACGCCCTGCAGCCGGTGCCGGTCGGTGTGATCGGCGAAATCTACATCGGCGGAACACATGTAGCTCGCGGCTACCACCGCAGGCCCGGTCTGACCGCCGAACGTTTCATCGCCGACCCATTCACCCCCGGAGCCCGGCTCTACCGCTCCGGCGACCTCGCGCGGCGCAATGCCGACGGCGACGTCGAATTCGTCGGCCGTGCCGACGAACAGGTCAAGATTCGCGGCTTCCGCATCGAACTGGGTGAGGTCGCGGCGGCGATCTCCGTCGACCCCAGCGTCGGGCAGGCCGTCGTCGTGGCCGGCGATTTACCGGGGCTGGGTAAGAGCCTGGTGGGCTACGTGACCCCGGCCGACGGATCGGGTTGCGAAACAGTCGAACTCGAGCGGATTCGCGCACGTGTAGCGGCGGCGCTGCCGGAGTACATGATCCCGGCCGCCTACGCGGTGATCGAGGAGATTCCGATCACCACGCACGGAAAGATCGACCGCGCGGCGCTGCCTGTGCCGCAGATCTGCGCGAGAGCGCCATTCCGCGACCCGTCAACCGTCACCGAAAGACAAATCGCTGCATTGTTTTCCGAGTTACTCGGGCATGACCGCGTCGGTGTCGATGACTCTTTCTTCGATCTCGGTGGACACTCGCTGGTAGCTACCAAGCTGGTCACCGCCATCCGCGCGGAATGCGCGGTCGAACTTGGCATCCGCGATGTCTTCGAGCTGGGCACCGCCGGGGCGCTGGCGCAACGTGTCGACGATCTGCGTGCCGGCTCCCATGGCCGCTCGCGGCCGAAGCTGATTGCGATCGACCATGACGAGCCGATGCCGCTGTCGGCGTCGCAACTGCGTAGCTGGTTCGGCTATCGTGTCGAGGGCCCGAGCCCGGTCAACAACATCCCGTTCGCCGCACGGCTGAGTGGGCCGTGGGACATCGACGCGCTGATCGACGCGGTTGGTGACGTCATTGCCCGCCATGAAATCCTGCGCACCACATACGTTGACGACGACGGGATCCCGTACCAAGTGGTGGGACCGGTTGCCGAGTTGGCGGTGCGTCGCGCGGCCGGCGACGGCCAGAAGTGGCTGCACGAACAGCTGGCGGCCGAGCGCCGGCACTGCTTTCAGCTGGAGCGCGAGTGGCCGATCCGGGTGGCCGTGCTGGACAACGGCGGCGAGCACACGCTGTCGCTGGTCGTCCACCACATCGCCGCGGACCACTGGTCAGCCGGGGTGCTGTTCGCCGACGTGCTGACCGCGTACCGGGCCCGGCGCGCCGGCGACGCTCCGTCGTGGGCGCCACTGCGTGTTCAGTACGCGGACTACGCTGCTTGGCAACGTGATTTCCTCGGCGAGCCAGGTGGCCAAGAATCTGCGGTTGCCATCGAGCAGCGACACTACTGGTCGAGCCAGCTGGCCGGCCTGCCCGAAGACAGCGGCCTACGCCCCGACTTCCCGCGCTCTGCGCTGCCCAGCGGCGACGGCGAGTCCGTCACGTTCAGCATCGACGCGTCCACTCGCGCCAAGCTTTCCGATCGCTGCCGCGAACTGGGTGTCACCGAATTCATGGCGCTGCAAGCTGCGGTCGCGGTCGTGCTGCACAAGGCGGGCAGCGGCGTCGACATTCCCCTCGGCACACCGGTGGCCGGGCGCACCGAAGCCGAACTCGATCAGCTGATCGGTTTCTTCGTCAACATCCTGGTGCTGCGCAACGACTTACGCGGCAACCCCACGCTGCGCGAGGTGCTGGCCCGCGCGCGAGAGACCGCGCTGGCCGGCTACGCTCACCAAGACCTGCCGTTCGACCGGGTGGTCGACAGCGTCGGCCCGGTGCGCTCGCTGTCGCGCAATCCGCTTTTCGGAGTGATCGTGCATGTCCGCGATCATCTGCCTGCCACGCGGGTCATCGAATCGGCGCCAGGCCGGCAAGACACCGTGTGCACGTCGCTGGATCCGGTGTTCGACATGGCGCACGCGGACCTCAGTGTCAACTTCTTCGGCACCGACGGATCCGACGAGATCGGCTACCACGGCAACCTGGTATTCCGCACCGAGCTATACCGCCGCACCACTATCGAACGGTTCGCCGGTTGGCTGACACGGGTCGTCACCGAGTTCGCCGACGACATCGACCAGAGTTTGCGCGACGTGGTGTTGACCGGTGCGCCGGAACAACGACGCATCCTGACCCGGTGGAGCCGCGGCGATCAGCCACCGGCGGACCGGCCGCGCAGCGTGCCGGAACTGCTGGCGGCGAGCCGGCAGTGCGAGGCCGGCCGGGTCGCGGTGCGCTGCGCTGGCGACGACCTCGATTACGCAGCGCTGCATCGTCGTTCGGACAACCTGGCGGTACTGCTCGCTGGTCGCGGTGTGCGCCCGGGTACCTTTGTCGGCCTGTCGACGCGTCGGGGCATCGACATGGTGGTGGCGTTGCTCGGCATCGTCAAAGCCGGCGCGGCATACTTTCCGATCGACCCGGCTTATCCGTTGGCGCGCAAGCAGTTCATGCTCGACGACGTGCAACCGCCGGTGGTAGTGGCGACCGCCGAGGCGCTCGATACTATGCCGCATGGGTCCGCGGTCACCGTCGTGTCGCTCGACGACCCAGAGGTGCGGACCGCGATCGGACGACCGGTACCGCCAACCATGCGACCGGTCCTTCCGCATCCCGACGACCCGATGTATCTGGTGTTCACCTCCGGATCCACGGGAAAGCCGAAGGGCGCGATCGGAACTCAGCGCGCAATGGCCGCCCGGTTGGATTGGCAGCTGCGCCGCTATCCGCCGCGCGCACAGGATATTCGTCTGGCGCAAGCATCGATGACGTTCCTCGAGGGTGGTATGGAACTGCTGGCCGGACTGGCCGCGGGCGCCACCATGATCCTGGCCGACGACGCCGAGCACCGCGACGCCGAAGCGCTAGGTGCGCTGATGGAACGCGAATCCGTCACCCAGATCACCGCGGTGCCCAGCCTGGTCTCCGCACTCGTCGACAGCGCGCCGGACGCGATTCGCGCGCTGGCACGGCTGGTGTGCGGCGGAGAGCCGGTGAGTATTTCGCTGCTGCAGCGCTTGACGGCGGTCTGCGCGGGCGCCGGCGGCCAGGGCCCAGAGTTGTTGAACAACATCGGTTCGACCGAGACCTCCGGCGCGGTGTCGCGCGGACCGCTGAGCATGCCGACGCCGCTGG
>NZ_JBYCLD010000556.1:0-1821 GCF_057473725.1 Mycobacterium sp. TH-M11
TTGCGATGTCGCGGGCCATGTCGGCGAAGGTCACACCGTTCATCGGTCCCGAAGACCCGGCGACGCCGCGCGGCTCGGGGCGCAGCACCCGGTAGCCGGCGGCGACGAGCGCAGCAGCCAACGGGTCGAAGTCAGGTCCGGCATCGCGCCCGTAGGAGGGGATGACGAGGACGGCGGGTCCGTTTCCCTCGACGCGGGTGTCGATCGACGCCTGCCCGGTCGTGACGATGTGCCGAGTCACGCGGTCGCCTCGCTCGTCAGCGCGGCGGTGTAGTCCAATTGGACGCGCAGTACAGCGGCGCGCCGAACGACTCCATCCGGTGGGGCGGTGGTGCCGCCATCAGTCGTGACGTAGGCGACCCGGCCGGGCTCGCCGTCTGCTCGGCCCCAGGCCGCACTGGACGGCCCGACCAAGGTGTCGTCGAACGGGTCGCCGGCGATGTGACGGACCTCGCTGCCGTGCCGCGGCTCCAACGGCGCCCGCTCGATCGTGTTGGCGCGGTGCCTGGTGATGTAGGCGAACCCGGCCTGTTCCTCGACGCAGAAGTCATCGGCGTTATCGATCGCGGCGACGAATTCCGCTGAGCCGACCGGGTTTTGTGTCGACGGGTCGACTGCCACGCGCATGAACACTTTCTGCGCGGTCGAGGTGTAGTAAAGGTAGCCGGTGTGTGGGCTGTAGCGCACGCCGTTGACCCCTGGCTGCGGCGGCGGCGGTAGGTCACTGTCGGGGTCGAAGGCCATCGTGTCGTGGGCGAGCCACACCCGAGCGGTGGCGTGTCGAGCATCCTGGGTTAGATCGACGCGCCAGATCAGCCCGGCGAAACAGTCGGCGACCGCCAGCACTCCGGGCGCAAGCAGGCAGCTGCCGTTGAGTGCGCGGGCTCGTTCGTCGAAGGTGCAGATGATCTCTGGTCTCACCGGTTGTCGGGGTGTCCAGCCGGTGAGATCGACTCGTGCCAAATGCGATTCGCCCGTGGTGTAGCCCTCGGTGAGATTGACGACGAAGACCTCTGGTGCCACCTCGACTATCCCGGTGACCGGGTGATCGAAGGTGTGCACCAGGACGGGCTCGACCAGCGTGCCGTGCCGGGCCGGTGGCACCCACCACAGCTCGCGCTGCAGGACGGCGGTGACCAACAGCGAGCCGTCGGCGCGCACGGCGAGATTCTCCAGGAAGTAACCCTGGGGGAAGTAGGCCACCGGGGCAAGGGTCACGGTGGGCAGGGGCGGAAGAGGCATGGTCGTTCTCCATGAGGATGGCGCCGGGCGGGCGCGACGGTCACTGCGGATGCTGGCAGGGGGTCGGGATCGCGAAGGCATTGAGGATGCCGCAGACGGTGTGGTAGATCCCGGTCAATGCCGTGATGTCGAAGACTCCGGCGGCGCCGAACCGTTGCACCGCTTGGTCATAGAGCGCTGCATCGACCTGATGGGCGGTGGACAGTGCCCGCGCCAGGCGGTGGGCCGTCCGTTGGTCCTCGCAGAGAGCCTGAGGTTCGCGGCCGGCGACCAGTTCGGCGATAACAGGCTCTGAGAGTCCGGCGTGATGGGCCACCGCGGAGTGCGCGTAGAGCTCATACGGGGCATCCCATACCGCGCCGACGGTCAGGATGACGACCTGTCGGGTGCGCTCGTCGAGCGAGGTGCATTGCTGTTCTGCTGCTTGCAGTTTGAGGAAGGCGGCGGCCAGCCCGGGGTTGAGCAGGCACGGATTGAACGGACCGATCAGCCGCCCGTCGGTGGTGCTCGCCATAAATCCGCTGCGCTGGGCCCACGGCACGGCGGTGGCCGTGATGTCGTCGAACAACTCTCGCGCCG
>NZ_JBYCLD010000557.1:0-3236 GCF_057473725.1 Mycobacterium sp. TH-M11
CGTGCTTGGGCGTTCAGCTCGATCAGGTCCGGATGCTTGACCTTCCACCGTCGGCACATCTGCTCGACGACCAGCTTCGAATCCATGAACACCGCGACATCGGTGGCGTGCAGATTCGCCGCCTCTTCCAAACCAGCGATCAGGCCGCGGTATTCGGCGACGTTGTTAGTGGCCACCCCGATTGCCTGCTTGGCTTCGGCCAGCACGATCGACCGGTCCGCGCTCAACACGATCGACCCATAGCCGGCCGGGCCCGGGTTGCCGCGCGATCCCCCGTCGGCCTCGACGATCACCTTCACTTGTTGAGGCCTTTGATCCGCAACATGATTGCGCTGCATTCGGGGCAGCGCAGCACTTCGTCTTCGGCAGCCGCGGAGATACGGGCCAGCTCGCCGCGGTCGATCTCGATCCGGCACGCTCCGCATCGGCCACCCTGCATCAACGCCGCCCCTGGACCGCCGCCTGCCCGCTGTCGTTCGTAGAGTGCGAGCAGATCGGGAGCGAGCGCGGCGGTGAGTTCGTCACGACGCGACAAGTGGACTCGACGATGGTGCTCGATGTCGGCGACGGTGGTGTCGATTGCCTGCTGCGCGGCGGCCAGCTCGGCGTGCAACCCCTCGATCACCGCCTGCTCCGCCGCCTGCTGCGCCTGCAACTGCTCGCGACGCTCCATCACCTCCAGCAGCGAATCCTCCAGGCTGGACTGACGACGCTGCAGCGTCTCCAGTTCGTGTTGCAGCTCCGTCAGTTGCTTGGAGTCTGCGACGGTTTGCAGTAGCGACCGGTCCCGATCCTCGCGTTGTCGGACGCCGTCGATTTCCGACTCGAAGCGGGCGACCTCGGTGTTCAAGTCCGCCAAGGCAATCTGCAGCGCACCCAGCCGGTCGCCGGCCGCGACCTGTTCGCTTTGGATCCGCTCGCACTCGGCGCGCTCGGGCAGGTGGCCGACGCGATGATCCATCTTGGCTAGCTCGGCGTCCAGCTCGGCGACTTCGAGCAGCGACCGTTGTTGTGCGACGTCGGCTTTCATGCGTCCTCTTCCCTGGCGGCGTTGACGATGTTCCAGGGATCGGTGCGAATCCGGCACACATCGACCCGCAGCGCGGACCCGAACGCCGCCCGAAGCACGGTGGCCGCCTGCTCGCACCACGGGAATTCGCTGGCCCAGTGAGCAACGTCGAGCAGGGCCACGTCGGAGGCCCGACGGTGCTCGTCGGCCGGGTGGTGCCGCAGGTCCGCGGTCACATACGCCTGCACGTCGGCGGACGCAACCGCATCCAGCAGCGAGTCGCCGGCGCCGCCGCACACGGCGACGCGCGACACGGTCGTGGCCGGATCGCCCGCCGCCCGCACTCCCCACGACGTCCGCGGCAGGCTGGCGTTGACCCGGGACACGAATGCGCTCAACGACTCTGGTTGCGGCAGCGAGCCGATCCGTCCCAACCCGACATCGTCGGGCAGCGGCGCCAGCGCAATGACGTCGAAGGCCGGCTCTTCGTAGGGGTGCGCCGCGCGCATCGCGGTGAGCACCTGACGCCGCAGCCGGGTGGGCGCGACGGCCTCGACCCGGTCCTCGACCACCCGTTCCACCGCGCCGATGCTGCCGATCGCCGGGTTGGCACCGTCGTGGGGCAGGAACTGTCCGGTGCCGGTGACGCTCCAGCCGCAGTGCGAGTAGTCACCGATCTGGCCGGCGCCAGCCGCAAAGATCGCTTCCCGCAACGTGTCCGCGTTCTCCACCGGCACGAAGATCACCCACTTGTCGAGCTCCTGACGCGCCGGAGCGGGCTCCAGAACCGCTTCGACCGTCAACCCGAGTGCGTGCGCCAGCGCATCCGAGACACCCGGTGAGGCCGAGTCGGCGTTGGTATGGGCGGTGAACAGCGAACGCCCAGAACGGATCAAGCGGTGTATCAGTGCGCCCTTCGCGGTGCTGGCGGCCACCGTGTCCACACCCCGCAACAGCAAGGGGTGGTGCGCCAGCAGCAGGCCGCCGTCCGGCACCGCGTCGACCACCGCCGCGGTGGCGTCGACCGCGATGGTCACCGAACTCAGCGACTCGTCGGGGTCTCCACAGACCAGGCCGACCGAGTCCCAGGACTGGGCCAGCCGCGGTGGGTACGCCTCATCCAACGCTTCGATGACCGCGCTCACCCGAACCGTCATCGCGCGACGCCGGTCTCGGCGATCGCCTTGACGAGCAGCGGCCATTCCGGCCGGACCGCGGCACGCAGGTACTCCCCGTCCAGCCCGACGAAGGTGTCACAGCGTCGCACGGCAATCCCCTTGGTGTGCAGATGCTTTCGCATCAATGCCGCGTCACCGACGGTGAACAGCACGAACGGCGCGTCGCCGTCGACGGTCTCCACGCCCACCGCGCGCAAACCCGCGACCATCTCGGTGCGCATGGTCGTCAGCCGCCGCGCCCCCGCCTCGGCTTCGGAGACCGCTGCCGGCGCACAACACGCGGCGATCGCGGTCAACTGCAGGGTGCCGAGCGGCCAATGCGGACGGGTCCCGGTCAAGCATGACAACACCTCCGGCGCACCCAGCGCGTAGCCCACCCGCAGCCCGGCCAGCGCCCACGTCTTGGTCAGGCTCCGCAACACCACGACGTCGGGCAGTCGCATCGAGGCCAGCGATTCCGGCTCGCCCGGCACCGCATCGGCGAACGCCTCGTCCACCACCACGATGCGACCGGGACGCCGCAGCGCCAGGATCTGTTCACGGGTGTGCAGGACCGCGGTCGGATTGGTCGGATTGCCGACCACCACAAGGTCGGCTTCGTCGGGCACCCGTGCGGCGGCCAACCCGAAGGGCGGGTCGAGCACCACGTGCTGCACCGCGACACCGGCAGACCGCAGCACCACGTTCGGTTCGGTGAACGACGGCGCGATCAGCGCCGCAAGCCTCGGGCGCAGGTTGGCCAGCAAGGCGAAGCCCTCGGCGGCACCGGCCAGCAACGCGATCTCGTCGACGCCGCGGCCGTGCCGGGCGGCGACGGCCTGCAGTGCGCGGTGCTCGTCGTCGACCCCTGGGTATCGGCCCAGGTCGGACAGGCGGGCCCCCAGCAGATCCGTCAGCCAGGACGGCGGCCGGTCGGCGCGGACGTTGACCGCGAAATCGAGCATGCCGGGTTCGGCGGCCTGATCGCCGTGGTAGCGCGCGCCAGCAAGCGGAAACGACCCACTCGACTCCAGACTAGCCACATCTGAAACAGTAACGACCTCGCCGCG
>NZ_JBYCLD010000558.1:0-2369 GCF_057473725.1 Mycobacterium sp. TH-M11
GCCGCGATCAACCGCCCGCCCCGGTAGTGCCGTGGACGCTCGCCAGGTTTTCGTCGTCGATGCGCACAGCCGCTGCACGTAACGCGCCGTCTTTCACGGCGTCATTCGCGGTCACGGTGCGCAAAGCGCAAGGCAGGGCTAGACTGCATTGAAGATTGCTAATATTCGCAATTAGTTGACCTGCGATCGAACGCGTTTTGGTATCCGGTCCCCGTCGCTAACGGCACACCGCGCCAGGAGTTCCGATGAACAATGATCCACAACACCGTCGACCGACCGCCTACCAGTACATCGCCTACTCCTACGGGCGGGTCCTGCCGTCTTCGATGCGCGACTGGGTGCGTAACGACCTGGCCGGTAAAGGCGCCACCGCGCGCACAATGATCCGCGTCATCATTCCGGCCTTCCTCGTGCTCGCCCCGTTCTGGCTGATCCCGACGACCCTCTACGTCCACGCCAGCATGACCCTGCCGATCTTCATACCGTTCATCCTGTTCTCCCACGCTCTGAACAAAGTGTGGCGCCGGCACCGACTCGCACAGCACGGCCTCGACCCGGATTTGGTCGATGAGTTGGCACATAGTCGCGATGCCCACAAGCGCCGCGCCTACATCGAGCGCTACGGCCCCCGGGTGTAGCCGGACACGTTGAACTGTCAACGCCACGGTGATTGCTAGCTCGTCAGGGCCGAGCAATCCCTGTGGCGCGCACGTACCACCGTGCCGCGCAGCGTCGGGTCACAGGGGCGGGCATTCCTCGGCTTGAGTCAACGCATGAGAGTTATGGCCGAAATGATCGAGAAATCGGCTCACTGCGGTGAGAATTCTACAAGCACGGCTGCGCAACGAGGCGGCCCCCGCCGCCAGCACTGCTAACAACGTTAGTGCGAGAAGACAAGCCATGAGTTCCCCCCTGTGACGCGGTCATTGTCCGTAGAGCCGTGGGACAGACGCCAACTTGCGGCGACAGCTACAGCCGCAAGTTGAGTTGACCATGCAGGTCGTTGACCCGCTCCATGAAGCGTAAGAGTCCCGGCACAAGATCAATACGTCTCGAAACGTCGAAGTTATCGGCATTCTTTATCTCGCGGAGACAAAAAGTCATACCCTGGCGGCTGTGGTTGATTCCGCGGCCGGTCAAGGCGTTCCTCTCCACGAAGTGACTCAACTCCTCGGCCGCCTCGGCGATCTGGTCGAAGCGTTGCCGGAAGCCATCGACGCGCTTCTGCTTGAAGAAGTCGGCGAGCTCGCTGCCGACCAGCAGCTCAAAGATTTGCTGAGCGACACCATCACCGCGAACGTGGACACCTGGTTTTCCGTCATCCGCTACTCGATCCCCATCGACCAAGTCGAAGCGCCGACGGCGGCCCTCGAACACGCGCGGCGGATGGCACAACGTGAAATCTCCGTCAACGCGCTGCTGCGCGGATACCGGCTCGGGCACCAGCACGGACTGGATCTCATCATTGCCGGATTGCGAAGCGCGGACCTGCCCTCCGAGCAGAAATTGGCACTCTTCGAGCACATCACCCGCGTGTCGTTTCGCTACATCGACTGGATGTCCGAGCAGGTTTTGGCGACTTATCAGATCGAGCGCGCGCAGTGGGACGAAAACCGGCGAAGTCTGCGCGCACAAGCCATCCGAGACATTCTCGACGGACGTGACATAGACGTGAACGAAACGTCGAAGTCTATGAGGTACTCCTTGGACGCAACGCATGTGGCGCTGCTCGTATGGCTCAACCGGGATGCGCGCGCCGACTCCGATCAGCTCATCGCCATGGAGCGTTTCGCGCAGCAGGCGGCCGCTGCGGCTGGCGCCGACCAACTGGTCTACCACTCGATCGACCGCCTCGTCGCCTGCGCATGGATGACGGCCCCCGATCCGTCAGACTGCGTGTCTAAGCTGCGTGCCTTCGTCCACGATCAGCCCGACTGTCCCGGAATTGCGGTCGGTGAACCACTTGTCGGGCTTCAAGGTTTTCGTCGCACGTACCGGCAGGCCGAGCGGGCGCGCGCGGTTGCCATGGCAGCCCAAGGCACCGCACGCCGATTCGTCGCCGCCCAAGATCCCGGTCTGGCGCTCGCCTCGATGCTGGTCGCCGATGTCCCGACGCTGAAGTGTTGGATTCACGATGTGCTGGGCCCGCTGGCTTCGAGCACCCCATCCGACCAGCGTCTGCGAGACACACTGAGCGTGTTCCTGCGCGCCGGTTCCAGCTTCAAGGCAGCAGCCGCCGAACTTCAGATACATGGCAACACAGTCAAATACCGCGTGAATCGGGCGGTAGAGCGCTGCGGTCGCACCATGGCCGGCGACCGGTTGGACGTTGAGTTCGCACTGCTCATGTGCGATTGGTTCGGCGAAGC
>NZ_JBYCLD010000559.1:0-2396 GCF_057473725.1 Mycobacterium sp. TH-M11
TTCTCCAACGCGGCGGCGCGCTGCTCGTCGGTCAACTGGGGAAGGGCCACGATTCCTCCGTCTCGTCATCATCGACAACGTCGATGTTTTCCTTGTCCCGGCCAGGTACTTCGGCCAGAGACGACGACCGTACCCACGCCGTCTGACGAAATCTAACCCCACCCCCCCGTTTCCGGCTACAAATGCCCAGCGTATGGGGTTTGGGCGCGGCGCCGTCCAACCCGAGTCGGCCGCGATCGGCCTGCCCTCCCCTGGTGAATCGCGATCCCCGGCTACACGACCCCAAAAACCGCTCTGACCTAGCCTTTTGCTCCTTCTCGTCGGCCGGATGGGATGCCGCGCCATGGGCACAGCAGGGGCGTCGGGGGATGTGACCGGACATTCATGCCATTGACTTCGCACCTCGCGGCGTGTCGGGCGTGTCGAGGGCGGCTGCGGCAACCCTGCGGCATCTCCATCGGGGATCGATCGCGACAACCGCCGGCACCTCAAGGAGGCGGGTGAGCACCATGTTCGGCCACCGTCAGGCGGGAGTTCGGCGCCGAGTTCGTCGTGCTCGTGCCGCGAGCACGCGGATTCGCACACGGAAACCCGGTGGCCCCCAACGCCTGGTATTTGTGCGCAAACGCCCTAGCGGCGCAGCCAGAAACAGAGATCTGGGAACTCGATGGACTGACAGCAACTATTAAGGGTGGTTTTACATTTGCAAGGTCGAAGCCGCGGGTTAGCCGCCTAATGTTCCGGCCAGGTGGGTGGTCCACCCGGGGGTGTTTATGGGGGGTATGACTATGAACATTTCCGCTGAATACCGTTTCGGTAGAGAAAGTGGGAATTCATGATGATGACGACAGTCGGCCGTGCCGGCCGATGGGCTCTTGCGACGTCCGCGGTGTTGGCCCTCGGGGCTTTCGGGATCGGCGCGGCCAGCGCCGAGCCCAATGACGGAATCACCGGTGGCGCCGGCAACAACGGCGGGGTCAATGTCAACATGGGGCCCTTCGGCGGCGGAATGCATGCCGGCAATAACGGCGGCTTCAACTTCGGCCCTAACGGAATCGGCGCCGGCGGCGGACAGAACAACGGCGCCAACGTCAACATGGGGCCGTTCGGTGGCGGAATGAATGTCGGCAGAAACGGCGGCTTCAACTTCGGCCCTAACGGAATCGGCGCCGGCGGCGGACAGAACAACAGCGCCAACGTCAACATGGGGCCCTTCGGCGGCGGTTACCACGCCAACACCGGCGGGGGCGTCAACTTCGGCGGCCGGTAACGAGCAATCCAGGGCCTGCGTGGGCGCCCCAGCCAAGGCGCCCACGCAGGCCCTGTTGCGTTGACTCGGGCGACCGAGTCGGACCTAGATGAGTCCGACAGCTATCCCGCAGCGGCCAAATAGGCGACGCTGTCCCGCAGCCGCTCCGCCGCGGCACGCAGCGCACCTGCGTCCGGGCCGGCGCGCAGCACCTCCCGCGAGACCGCCGGCAGCAAAGTGCCCTGCGCGGCCCCTCCGAGCCCGGCAAGGGCCTCTGGGCGCCCTCCCTGGGCACCAATGCCCGGCACCAGCACAGGCCCGCCCAGCTCGCTCAGATCGGGCACCTCGCGCAGCGTGGCGCCCACCACGACCCCGATCGAGCCCAGTCCCACCGCAGCCCCGGCCCGATTGGCTTCCGCGGCCGCGTCGACGATCGCCTGCGCCACGGTGCGGCCGTCCGCGGCCTGGGCACGTTGCACGCTGGCGCCCTCCGGGTTGGAAGTGGCCGCCAACACGAACACTCCCCGCCGATGCTGCGCGGCGGTCTCCAGCAGCGGCTGCAGTGACCCGAAGCCCAAGTAGGGCGAGGCCGTCACCGCGTCGGCGGCCAACGGCGACTGCCCGGCCCAGGCGGCCGCATAGGCGGCCATGGTCGAGCCGATGTCGCCGCGCTTGGCGTCGGCCAGCACCAGCACACCGGCCTCGCGCAGCGCCGCGATGGTGCGCTCCAGCACAGCGAAGCCGGCCGACCCGTACGCCTCGAAGAACGCCACCTGCGGCTTGACGACGGCGAACCCGGTGAACGCCGCGACACACGTCTCGCTGAACGCGGCCAGCCCGTCCGGTGTCGCCGGCAGGCCCCAGGAGGCCAGTAACTCGGGATGCGGGTCGATGCCCAGGCACAACGACCCGCGGGACGCGGTCGCCTCGGCCAGGCGGGCGCCGAACCCCCGGGACCCCGTGGTCATCACTGCCCGCCGAGCGTGCTGTGCAGCTCCTGCAGCGAGCGCACCCCGATATCGCCCCGAATGCCGGCCTCGATGCCCTGCACCGCGGCGGCCGCACCCTGCACGGTGGTCACACACGGGATGTTGACGCCGACCGCGGCCGAGCGGATCTCGTAGCCGTCCACGCGCGGACCGGAGTT
>NZ_JBYCLD010000560.1:0-8778 GCF_057473725.1 Mycobacterium sp. TH-M11
TCGCGCGCCTCCCACGTGTCGGTGATCTTCTTGTCGGCGCGGTACTTCGACAGCGCAGCGTCCACCTGATCGGCGAGCCACAGCAGCGCGATCTCGCGCAGCGCGGTCAGGTTCCCGGCGCGGAAGTAATTGGTCAGCGCCGCATCGATGCGTTCCGGTGGGTACACGTTTCCGTGGGCAAGTCTGCGCCGCAACGCTTCCGGTGTGATATCGACAAGCTCGATCTGAGCTGCCTTCCGGACCATCTCGTCGGGTACGGTCTCACGTTGTTCGATTCCGGTGATCTGAGCGACAACGTCGTTGAGGCTTTCCAGATGCTGGACGTTGAGCGTCGAGACCACTGTGATGCCCGCGTCGAGCAGCGTTTCGATGTCCTCCCAACGCTTTTCGTGTGTGCTGCCCGGGATGTTGCTGTGGGCGTATTCGTCGACGAGTGCCACTTCGGGATTGCGGGCCAGCACCGCCTCGATATCGAGTTCGGGAAAGGTCGTTCCACGGTAGGTGATGTAGTGCGGCGGAATGACTTCAATGCCCTTGATGAGCTCGGCGACCTTCTTGCGGCCGTGCGTCTCCACCACCGCCGCGACGACGTCGGTGCCGCGCTCCAGCCTGCGGTGCGCCTCACCCAGCATCGCGCAGGTCTTGCCGACGCCCGGCGCCGCACCGAGGTAGATACGCAGCTCACCGCGGCGCTGCGGGTTCGCCCGGTGCGCCAGGGGGTCGTCGTAGGTCGCCGGCCCGTCTACGGAGGTCACCTCGCCATCATCCACTGGAGGGCGACGATTTCACCGGGGCGAGGCGATCCAACTCGAGATTGACCGCCAGGACGTTCACCACTGGCTCGCCGACGAAGCCGACCACGCGGCCGTGCTGGTTGTGGCGTACCACGTCGCGGACTTGTCCGACACTGATGCCGCGAGCGCGGGCCACTCGGGCCACTTGAAGCTCGGCGTAGGCGGACGAGATGTCGGGATCCAGGCCGCTGGCGCTGGCGGTGACCGCGTCCGGCGGCACCTCAGGCTGTTCGGGCGCTGAGCCGCGAATCGGTACGAGACGACCGACCGCGTAGTCGCGACCGTACTGGGCGCACTGCACCGTCACTCCCTGGTAGACCCGCTGGAACACCACGGTGGGCGGGCTGCCGGGCGTTGCGCAGGGCTCGTTGACGCTCACCACCGTGACGGGGTCGAGGATGTTGCCGGCGCGGTCCCGCGGCCCGATCACCGAGAGCACGGCGCCGACGCCGCCACCGGTGCAGAACGGCCTCGATCCATCGACCTTTTCGAGAATGCCGATCGCCCGGCTGCGCGAGCACACCTGAGTCAGCAGACTGGGTTTGAAGCCGGCATCGGTCGGGTTGGTACCGGGAGTCAGCTTGGCCGGATCGGCGGGAGTGTCGAGGATGCTTTCCGGACCCAGATTGCTGGCGCCGGATGCGGTGGGGTCATAGCCGGCGCCTGCGGCCGACGGGCGGCTCTGGAAGTAGCGGGGCAGCGGGTTGCCGTTCTTGTCGGTGAATGACTGCCCAATCAGCTTGCTGCCGACACGCCTCTCCGAACCATTGGGCCCGTCGACGGTCAGTATGGAACCGTCCGCCTTGTCGTGCAGACCGGGAAGCTGGGCGATGCCCCAGACGACCAGCGGGTAGCCGATGCCGGTGATCACCGTCAACGCCAGCAGGGCGCGCAAGGCCGCCCAGTGCTGCCGGAAGACATTCGAGAGGTTCATCGTCAGCCCATCCCAGGAATGAATTGCACTGCCAGGTCGATGAGTTTGATGCCGACGAACGGGGCGAGGATCCCGCCCAGTCCATAGATATAAAGGTTGCGGCTCAACAGTTTCGACGCGCTGCTCGGAGTGTATTGGACCCCGCGCAGTGCCAACGGGATCAGCGCGACGATGATGATCGCGTTGAAAATCACCGCGGACAGGATCGCCGACTGCGGGCTGTGCAACCGCATGATGTTGAGCATGCCCAGCCCGGGAAACAGCGACACGAACATGGCTGGGATGATCGCGAAGTACTTGGCGACGTCGTTGGCGATCGAGAACGTGCTCAACGCGCCGCGGGTGATCAGCAGTTGCTTGCCGATCTCGACGATCTCGATGAGCTTGGTCGGGTCGGAATCCAGATCGACCATGTTGCCGGCCTCTTTGGCCGCGCTGGTACCGCTGTTCATCGCCACCCCGACGTCGGCCTGAGCCAGCGCGGGCGCGTCGTTGGTTCCGTCGCCGGTCATGGCGACCAGCCGGCCGCCCTGCTGTTCGCGTTTTATCAGCGCCAGCTTGTCCTCGGGGGTGGCCTCGGCCAGAAAGTCGTCGACCCCGGCCTCGTCGGCGATCGCCCTGGCGGTCAACGGATTGTCGCCGGTGATCATCACCGTGCGGATGCCCATCTTTCGCATCTCGTCGAACCGGTCGCGCATACCGTGCTTGACGATGTCCTTGAGATGAATGACACCGAGCACGTCGGCCCCCTTGGCGCCGTTCTCGTGGCGAACAACTCCCACCACCAACGGCGTCCCGCCGGCCGCGGAGATTCCGTCCACCACTTCGCCGAATGCGGTCGGGACATCGCCACCCTGTTCGCGAATCCAGTTGGCAACCGAATTCGCGGCGCCCTTGCGAAGCTGTCGTCCGACGAGGTCGACACCGGACATCCGGGTGTTCGCGGTGAACTCGATCCACTTCGCTTGGCTCAGTTCGCCCGGGGGCCGTTCCCGCAAACCGTAGTGTTCCTTGGCGTACACCACGATTGAGCGGCCCTCGGGGGTTTCGTCGGCCAGGCTGGACAGTTGAGCGGCGTCCGCCAGTTCCTCGGCCGTCACCCCCGCGACCGGGATGAACTCCGAGGCCTCGCGATTGCCCAGGGTTATCGTGCCGGTCTTGTCCAGCAGCAGCGTGTCGACGTCGCCGGCCGCCTCGACGGCGCGGCCCGACATGGCCAGCACGTTGCGCTGGATCAACCGGTCCATGCCGGCAATTCCGATGGCCGACAGCAGCGCACCGATCGTGGTGGGGATCAGGCACACCAGCAATGCCACCAAGACGACGCCGTCGACCCCGTTGGCGGTCAGGGCCGCGGTGTCGGGGACGCCCGGGTTGCTCACCTTGGAATACATTGCCAGCGGCTGGATTGTCACCACTGCGAACAGGAAGATGATGGTCAGCGCCGCCAGCAGGATGTTCAGCGCGATCTCGTTCGGTGTTTTCTGCCGGTTGGCACCCTCGACCAAGGCGATCATCCGGTCGATGAAGCTCTTGCCGGGCTCCTGAGTGATCTTGACGACGATGCGGTCCGACAGCACGGTGGTCCCGCCGGTGACTGCGGAGCGGTCGCCGCCGGACTCGCGGATCACTGGTGCGGATTCGCCGGTGATCGCCGATTCATTAACCGACGCAATGCCTTCCACGATCTCGCCGTCACCGGGGATGGTTTCGCCGGTCTCGACGACGACAAGGTCGCCCTTTCGCAATTCGGGCGCACGGACGTCTTCTTCGGTGCCGGCCTTGCCGGGCTCCCAGCCCCGTAAGCGGCGGGCGATGGTGTCAGCCTTGGACTTCCGCAGTGTGTCGGCTTGCGCCTTGCCTCGACCTTCGGCAACGGCCTCGGCCAGATTGCCGAAAAGTACTGTCAGCCAGAGCCAGAACACGACCATCCAGCCGAACCACGAAGGGCCGCGAATCGTCAGGACCGTCGACCAGAGGGCGCCGATTTCGACGATCAGCATCACCGGGTTGCGCCACAACGAACGCGGATCGAATTTGCGTACCGCGTCAGGCAGTGACTTGAGCAGCAATGCCGGGTCAATGAGCCCGCCCCGGACCGGACTGGAGCCGCTTTGGTGAGAACGCGCCGACCTCGTCGACCGCGGCGTGTTGCCGGTCGAAAGTGTTGTCATATCAGTGGATTCCTTCCGCAAGGGGGCCCAGCGCCAAGGCCGGAAGGAAGGTCAACGCGCACAGCACCACCGTCACCGCAGCTACCAGACCGACGAATTGCGGTCGGTGGGTGGGTAGGGTGCCCGGTGACTCCGGGGTACGTCCCTGGCGGGCCAGTGAACCAGCCAGCGCCAGCACCAGGATCATCGGCAGGAATCGGGCCAACGCCATGACCAGGCCGAGCGCGGTGTTGTACCAGACGGTATTGACCGAAAGTCCGGCGAAAGCGGAACCGTTGTTGTTGGCGGCGGAGGTGAACGCGTAGAGCACTTCTGAGAGGCCGTGCGGCCCAGTATTTTCCATGCCGGACCGGGGGCCCGGCAAGGCGATTGCGATGGCGGTTCCGATCAGCACCAGTAGCTCGGTCACCGGGAAAAAGCTTGCCGCCAACTTCATTTCGCGTGGCCGGATCTTCTTACCCAGGTACTCCGGGGTGCGTCCGACCATCAGCCCTGCGACGAACACGGTGATGATGGCCATGATCAGCATCCCGTAAAGGCCCGAGCCGACCCCGCCGGGCGCGACCTCGCCGATCTGCATGTTGAACATCTGAACCAGGCCGCCGAGGCTGGTGTAGGAATCGTGCGCCGAATCGACGGCGCCCGTTGACGTCAGCGTGGTCGCGTCCGCGAACACCGCGGAATTCGCGACTCCGAAGCGCTGCTCGACACCTTCCATTGCCGCGCCGGCCGCGGTGGGCACGGTCCCATGGTGGCTGAGCTCCAACAGCTCGATCATGACCAGGCTGATCGTCGCCAACACGCCCATCACCGCAGCGATTGCGTAGCCCTGCTTGGTGTTGCCCACCATGCGGCCGAAAGTGCGCGGCAGCGAAAAGCTGATCGCCAGCAGCAGGAACGTCTCGATCCAATTGGTCAGCCTGGTCGGGTTCTCGAACGGGTGGGCGGAGTTGGCGTTGTAGAACCCGCCCCCGTTGGTGCCGAGTTCCTTGATGGCTTCCTGGCTGGCCACCGGCCCGCCGGTGATGGTTTGGTGCATGCCGTTGAGCGTGTTGACCACCTGGTCGTTCAGGTGGAAGTTCTCGACGGCGCCGCCGCTGATCAAGACGATCGCGCCAATGGTCGAGATCGGCAGCAGGATGCGCAGCGTTCCCCGGACCAGATCGACCCAGAAATTTCCGATCTCAGGAGTCCTAGTGCGCGCGAACCCGCGAACCAGGGCGACCGCGACGGCCATGCCCGCCGCGGCGGAGACGAAGTTCTGCACGGCCAGCCCGGCCATTTGCACCAAATGACCCTGCGTCGTCTCGCCGGAGTAAGCCTGCCAGTTGGTGTTGGTGACAAAGCTGATTGCGGTGTTCCACGCCAGCGACGGGGTCATCGTGGTCGTCGGGTCGTGCAGGTGCAGCGGCAGCTTGTCCTGCACCAGTTCGAAGAAGAACAGGAACAGCACGCTGACCGCCGAGAACGCCAGCAGGCTGCGAGCATAGGCGTACCACGGTTGTTCAGCTTCGGGGTCGGCGCCGATGATGCGGTAGACGACCTTCTCGATGCGCCAGTCGCGTTCCGAGGTGTAGACGCGGTACATGTAGTCGCCCAGCGGCACGTGTATTGCCATCAGGGCCAACACGAGCAGCCCGATGCCCGCGGTAGACGTGCTCACTAAAACCTCTCCGGCAGGTACAAGGCCGCAACCAGGTAGGCCACCAGCACGGCTGCGAGTGCCAGGCCGATGATGTTGTCGATGCTCACGGGCGCCACTCCTGCGCACAGGCGGAGCTCGCACGCGCCGGTTCCCCGTCGATCGCGCGGGTCACAGCTTCTCGACCAGCTTTTGCAGGAAGCCCAGGACGGCGAACACGGCCACCGTCAGCAAGGCGTAGGCAACCACGCCCATCGTTTCTCCGTTCGTGACAGGCCGGTCGGGTCGATCGGCTATCGAGTCTCCTTGGTATCGGCATGCAATTTTGCCCTCTGCGACGAGGTCTGGGAAGAACGTATGCGCCCCCCTCACGCAAAGTTCAGCCGCTAACGATTTCTTTACAGCTGATCCGCCGATCTGACATGCGGCAATCACTGTTTCTTGATTTTCACATAGGCTTGAGCCAGCACGCGTGTTTGCTGGACGGGCTGTGATGTGTGCTACTGCGATAGCGGCAGGCTTACCCGGAAAGTGGTGCGGCCCGCGCCGGATTCGGCGGTGACCGACCCGTTGTGTGCTTTGACGATCGAGTCGACAATCGCCAGCCCGAGTCCGTTACCACCGCCTTCGTGGTGCGCGTCTTTGGCGCGCACGAATCGATCGAAGAGATGGGGGAGCAGTTCCGGGTCGATATCGGGCCCGTCGTCGGCCACCACCAACTCGGCGTAGGGCGCGTCGGATGGGCGGGTAATCGACGTCGTCACAGTTACTCCTGGCGGGGTGTGGACCCACCCGTTGGTCAACAGATTGCTGACCAGTTGATGCAGTCGGTCGGGATCGCCGCGCACCCACACTGGGTCGTCGGGCAGATCCTTGACCCACCGGTGATGCGGTGCGGCCACCGCAGCGTCGTTGAATGCATTGAGCACGATGTCGGTCAGGTCGACGTCCTCGGTCCGCAGATCGTCGCCCTCGCTCAGCCGCGAGAGCAGCAGGAGTTCGTCGACGAGCGACGCCATCCGGGCTGCCTCGGACTCGATCCGGGCCAGCGCGTACTCCGTCGTCGGGGGCAGCGCGGCGCTGTCTTGGCGGGTGAGCTCCGAGTAGCCTTGCAGCGCCGCCAGTGGCGTCCGCAGTTCGTGACTGGCGTCCGTGATGAATTGCCTCATCCGCCGGTCGGATTCGGCTCGATGCGCCAGCGCGCTGTCGACATTGTCGAGCAGCCGGTTGAAGGTGTGTCCGACGATTCCGACCTCGTTGTTCGGGTCGGTGTCATCAGGCCTGACTCTGGTGGTGATGCGATGGTCGTCGCCAGTGAGTGGGGTGCCGGCGACCTCGGCCGCGGTGAGCGCGACACGGCGCAGCGGTCGCAGCCCATATCCGACCACCAGGGCGGTGAGGCCCGACGTCACCAGCACCGCGGCGATCGAAAGCGCTGTGGCACTTACGATTCTGCGGCTGATCGTCGTGTTGACCAGCTGAAGCGAAAGGCCGACCACCAAGACGTCACCGGAGCCGGTCTTTTGGCTACTGACTCGATACGGCCCCAAACCGCCCAGCTTCACCGTGCGTATCTCGCCGTCGCGCCAGTTCTGTGCCTGGATGGCGGATACGACGTCGGGCGAGGCGGCGCGCGGATCGTCCTCGTAGAAGACCGCCGCACCGCTCACCTCGCCGTGCTGGACCACGGCGATCACATTTCCCGCGTTCTGCTCGGTGAAGCCGAGCAGCGCCGACCCGATGTCGACATGTTGGCCGGCCTCGCCGGCAAGGTAGTGGGTGTACGAATGATCCAGCGAGTCAAGCGATGACTCGAGATCGGCATCCGTCATCGCGTACACGTACGTGCGCAGACTCAGCACCGAGATGACGCCGACTACCAGCAGGACGACAGTGACGACCGCCGAGACACCCAAAACCAGTTGATACCGTAGTGAACGGGGCCGCCACCACGGCGTCGCCCGCGCCTCGGTCATCGCACTGCCACCCTCGGCGTTACGCCGGTGGGCGGAGCATGTATCCGACGCCGCGCACGGTGTGCAGCATTGGCTCTCGGCCGGCGTCGATCTTCTTGCGCAGGTACGAAATGTACAGATCGACGATGCTGGTGCGCCCGGCGAAATCGTAATTCCAAACCCGGTCCAGGATCTCGGTACGGGTCAGCGCACGGCGCGGGTTGCGCATCAAAAACCGCAGCAACTCGAATTCGGTTGAGGAGAGCGAGATCAGCGTGCCGGCCCGGTGCACCTCGTGGCTCGCGCCGTCGAGCGTGAGGTCGCCGATCGTGAGGCTCTCCTCGACGGGCGGCGCGAGGTGGTTGGAGCGGCGAAGCAGCCCGCGCAGCCGGGCGACCAGCTCCTCGAGGCTGAAAGGCTTGGTCATGTAGTCGTCGGCGCCCGCGGTCAGGCCGGTCACCCGGTCCATCACCGAGTCGCGCGCGGTGAGGAACAAGGTGGGCGTGTAGGGCCCCGATTCGCGGACCCGGTGCAGGATCTCCAGACCGTCGATGTCAGGGAGCATGATGTCGAGGACGAGCACATCGGGTTCGACGTTGCCGAACTTGCTGACGGCATCCCTGCCGTTGTGGGCGACCTCGACGGTCCAGCCTTCGTAGTGCAGGGCCATCTTGACCAGGTTTGTCAACGCGGGCTCATCATCGACCAGCAGAACCCGGATCGGTGATCCGTCGTCGCGGCTGATCCGGGGAAGCTTACCCAGGATGGCTTGACGCGGCCGCTGCTCGCGAGTGGTTCCCGACGTAACCGTCATGAGTTTCGATTCTCCCTGCCGCACACCCCATTGTCACGAAGCTCATACGGTTCTCACATTTGTGCAGACTCGACGCGGTAGGTGGGCATCAGGGCTGGGTGTGTGTGACTTCCGGCCGTTAGCGCACACTCGTTGCTGACCGACCGCGCGGTAACGGTGTAGATGATCTGACGCTGACTTTGGAGGTGGCGATGACGCTGCCGTTATTCGCGGTCTCCCCTGCGGCGGTCGGTGGGGTGATCGGGGTCGTTATGCCGGAAACAACTGTGCCCGCACGCCTTTCGGTGTACGGGCACAGTGTGCGGTGTGACCGTTAGGCCCAGCTGGAGCCGACGGCGGAGTCGGTGGAGGACATGTTGTTGCCGGCTGACTGAACTTTTTGGCCGTGGCTGTTGGCCTGTTCGTAGATGACCTGGAAGTTGCGACCCAACTGGGTGATGAACTCCTGACACGCCACCGAACCCG
>NZ_JBYCLD010000561.1:0-1569 GCF_057473725.1 Mycobacterium sp. TH-M11
ATGGAGGGCTATGCGGAGCGCCCCGCGCTGGGACGACGTGCGGTCCGCTTCGTCGAGGACCCGGCCACGGGCCGGACCTCGGCAGAGCTGATGCCCCGATTCGAGACCATCACCTACCGTCAGTTGGCTGACCGGGTCGACGCCGTTGCCGCCGCCTGGGCCGGCGATCCGGTAGAGCCCGGTGACCGGGTGTGCGTCTTGGGTTTCACCAGTGTCGACTACGCGACCATTGATCTGGCCTTGCTCTTGCTCAGGGCGGTATCGGTACCGCTACAGGCCAGTGCGACGGTGGCCCAACTTGGGCCGATTGTGGCCGAAACCGAGCCGACCGTGATCGCCTCGAGTGTGGATTACCTGTCTGTGGCCGTCGGGCTGGTCTCGGCTGGGCATGCGCCTGCCCGGCTGGTCGTCTTCGACTACCACTCGCAGGTCGACGAGCATCGTGAGGCGGTCGCCGCGGCGCGGGCGCTTTTGGCCGACGCGGGCAGCCCGGTTGTTGTGGAGCTGTTGGACGATGCGCTCGAACGCGGCGCGACGCGGACGGCACCGATCATCGAGTCCCGGCAGGACGACTCGCTGGCGTTGTTGATCTACACCTCAGGCAGCACCGGGACTCCCAAAGGTGCGATGTATCGCCAAGACTTGGTTGCTCTCACCTGGCGCAGTTCCACGTGGACGGCGACCCAAAAGGAACGTGCCGTGCCCTCTATCACGCTGAACTTCAGGCCGATGAGCCACATTGTCGGGCGGGCGATGCTCTATGGCACACTCGGCGCCGGTGGCACCGCGTACTTTGCTGCCGCGCGCGATCTTTCAACATTTTTGGAGGATCTCGCGCTGGTGCGGCCCACCCAATTGGATTTCGTACCGCGGGTCTGGGAGATGCTGTTTGACGAGTACCGACGCGAGGTGGACTCGCGGTCGGTCACAGACAGTGAGCGTGCGAGCGTCGAAGCGCAGGTGATGGCCGACCAACGCCAGAACGTGCTCGGCGGGCGGTACGTGTCGGCATCGACGGGCTCTGCGCCGATGTCGGCGGACCTGAGAGCATGGGCGGAATCCTTCGCTGGCATGCACCTGACCGACACCTTCGGCTTGACCGAATCGGTATTGCTACTGATCGACGGCCGTGTGCAACGCCCACCGGTGATCGACTACAAGTTGGTCGACGTCCCAGACCTCGGCTACTTCAGCACCGACCGACCGCATCCGCGCGGCGAGCTCGCCGTCAAGTCGCAAACTCAGTTCGCGGGCTACTACAAGCGACCAGAACTCACCGCTGAGGCGTTCGACGCCGACGGCTACTACCTGACCGGCGACGTCATGGCCGAGCTAGGTCCCGATCACCTCACCTACATCGACCGCCGCAACAACGTCCTGAAACTCTCGCAGGGCGAATTCATCACCGTTGCGAAGCTGGAGACACTGTTCGGCGGTAGCCCGCTGGTGCGCCAGATCTACGTCTACGCCAACAGCGCTCGCTCCTATCCGCTCGCCGTTGTTGTGCCCACCGAGGATGCGCTGAGGCAGCACGAGGCACAATCGCTCAAGCCGCTGATCAACACGTCG
>NZ_JBYCLD010000562.1:0-6071 GCF_057473725.1 Mycobacterium sp. TH-M11
GAGTGTTCAACGGCATCGCTCCCACCGGCACGACGATCCACCACAAACAGGTGCACATCTTCAAAGTCGCCGACGGCCAGATCACCCAGCATCGGGCCGTCCGAGACGACCTGGGCTTGTTGCTTCAGCTCGGCTGGCGGCCCGGCGGTCCATAGCCGCCCAGCAGCGCACGCGCCGCGGCTGCGACATCGGCTTCCAGCCAGGACGGCATCTCGTCGTCGTAGGCATGTCGGCGCACGGCCGCGTACGGCAGGTCCGCGACGGCCCGGGCGACGGCGTGCGTCGACCTCGGGTCATCGCTGCCGTAGAGCTCCCGGGCCAGCTCGTCGACCCGTTGCAGCAGCGGTGCGTTCATCGCCGACAGCGTCTGCTGAAACGTCGCATCCGGTGCCCCGTCAAGCAGGTCGCCGGGCCGGACCGTCAACAGCAGCCGGGCATCGTCGGGCAATTCGCGGGCAAAGCGGACCGCGGCCACCGCCATCGCCACGGCGGTGTCCGTGGGCGTGCTGCCCGCGGCGTCCAACGCCCGCGATTGAAAACGTTCCAGGGCACGCAGCCAGGTCGCGGCCAGGATCCCGTCGCGGTTGCCGAACCGGTGATACAGCGTGCCCGCCGGCGCGCCGCTGGCCTTGGCGATTGCGGCGACGCTGGCCGCACGCGGGCCTTCGGTCAGCACCAGGGCGCGCGTCGCGTCGAGGATCGCATCGGTTTCATGCTTTCGCGGAGGTGCCACAATCTAGTACAGTCCTTCTATATGGAACGATTACCCTATATCGATGAGCATGCCATAACGATCGACGCAACAGCGGCAGAGACATGGTCGGCGCTGCTGGCGGTGATGTGCCGCGACCCCGCCGATCCGACGACGGTGCCGTTCGGGTTCGCCCTCGACGAGGCGAGCCAACCGCGGCGGTTCGTCTTGAAGGGCCGGCATCCGTTCGCGGTGTATCGCTGGGTGTTCGAGTTGGACGATCTGGGCCCCCGGCGCACCCGGGTGCGTTCGCAGACCTGGGCGGCATTTCCGGGGCTCCACGGCAAGGTCTACCGCGCCCTGGTGATCGGCAGCGGCGGCCATCGCGTGGTGGTGCGGCTGATGCTTCGGCGTATCGCCGCCGCGGTGCGGCCGTCCGCTGCGGCCCGGTAGCGGCCGACGAATCCCGCTACAGCACTGGGCTTCCGATCGCCGTCGATAGCCCTGTGTCACGGCGCATCGCCGACGCGGATCCGCTGTTCACCGACCACTGTGCGCAACTGTTCCTTGATGCCGGCGCCGAACGTGGCTGGCGGCCGCTAGCAGCCAAAGAAATCGGGTGCATCGGCCGCGGTCCGCGCGGTACCTTCGGCTGTCCGAAAGACGAAAGAGAACATGCGCACCGACACGATGCCTGAACGGCTGCTGGGCGCCCGCCGGTCGTTCATTCTCGCGACCACCGTCGCGATGGCCAGCGCCGGACTGTGGGTGCCGCTCATCTTCTTGTTCTTCACCCTCGGGCGCGGGCTGCCACTGACCGGGACCGGCGTCGCCGCCACCCTCGGCAATACCGGCGCACTGGTCCTGGGGGTGCTGGTGTCGGGGCGCACGGTTGACCGGTTGGGTCCGTTTCGGACCATGGCGCTGGCCGGCGTCGGGGCCTCCGGCGCCTTCCTGGGCTTCCTGTGCACCCACACCCTGGCCCAGGTCGCGGTGTTCTCGTTCGCCGCAGCTCTGAGCGCGAACCTGTTCTTCACCGCCGATCCCGAAGCCGTCCGGCGGCTGACCCGCGACCACGACGACCGCACCCAGATGTTCGCGCTGCTCACCTCGGTTCGGGTACTCGGGTTCGGTCTCGGCGCACTGGCCGCGACCGCGGGCCTGGCCATCGACCGGAACGGCGAATGGTTCTGGACCACATTGGTGGCGACCATCGCGGCAGGTGAACTCATCACCGGCCTGCTGTTCTGGCGGCTGCGCTGGATCGACCAGACCGTCACCGGCGACCAGTCGCCGGAAGGCGAGCCGCCGCGCTACCGCGATGTGTTGCGCCAGGGCGCCTTCATGGCCTTCGTCGCCGGCGTGTTCGTCATCGCGCTGACCACCATCGGGATGGATACGGCACTGCCGCTGTTCATGCTGTCGGTGGGACTGCCCGCCTGGTCTACGACGGTGGCTTATCTCTTCATCTGTGTCATGGTCGCGGTGGCGGCGCGCTGGGTTGCCCGGATCGGTACCCGGGTGCCGCACCTTCGGATCCTGACCTGGTCGACGGCGCTGTGCGCGGTCAGTTTCCTGGTGATCGACCTGCTAGCCGGTATCCAAAATGCCGGACCGGCAATCCTTTTCACTGTTCTTGCTGCGGGGCTGACGTTGTTCAGTGTGTCCGACGCGGCGGGCAACGCGCTGAGCGCAAACATCATGCTGACGTTCGCACCCGAGGAGTCGTCCGGACGACACGCCTCGCTGCTGCAGACGGCATGGGCCGCCGCGACCGCCGTTGCGCCCGGCTTGTACGCCGCCCTGTTCTCCGCGGGGCGCATCCTGCCCTGGCTGGCCAGTTCGGCGCTGCTGGCCGCAGCGGCGGCGGTATTCGGCGCGGTGCACGTCAGAACCCGTTGACTCTGCGCTGAGGGCGGGCCTCACTCGCACTTTGCCGCCCTGGACGCAGAGTCAACGAGGGATGTCGAATTCGACTCGCGCGGAAACAGTCTCGATCGCCTCGTACAGCGCCGCCATCCGATCCGGCAGCGACGGCGCTGCCAGCACCGCGTAGCGGTCGGCCTCCCCCATCGGGACCCGGCAGGCCAGCGAGTACAGCCGCTGCCCCGGGTCCAGTGACCGCAACCGTCGACCACCCAGCAGACTGTTGCGCCCCGGCATCATCCACCGTCGCTGAGCTTGGGCCATCCGCTTGTGCAGCGCGACAATACGATCCTCGAGCGCCGCGAACTGCTTGTCCGTCACCGGTTCTGACGGCTCGTCGGGCCATACCTCGGTGATCGCCCGCGGGTAGGGATCGTCGGCGAGCCATTCACGCACCCGGATCCGCTCCCCGGTCAGGCAACGCAACGCGTACCGGCCTCCCCCGAGCTCCGTGCACTGGGTGATGCTGGCCATCGCGCCGACGTCGTTGCGCTGCTCACCGCCGCCCACCTCCCGACCGCGAGCGATCAGCACCACCCCGAAGCGCGGATCGCCGCTGCGCATCAGGTCACCGACCAACACGGTGTAGCGCAACTCGAAGATCCGCAGGGACAGCTCCTCGCCGGGCAGCAATACCCACTCCAGCGGGAACATCGGCAGTTCCATCACGAGATATCGAGCTCGCCCACCAGTGCATCGACCACGGCACGCAGATCGCCGTCATGTTCCTCGGCGACCCGGCGCTGACGCTGGTACGACGCGCCCGTTCGGTAAATGTCGGCGACGGCCGCCAGCTCGTCGGCACAGTGCAGTCGCGCGGCAACCGGTTCGAGCCGGTTGAGCAGCTCGTCGAGGTCCTCGGTGACCAGGCGCTCATTGCTGTCGGCATCAAGGATGATCTCGGCGTCCAGCCCGTAGCGGGCGGCGCGCCACTTGTTCTCCTGCACGTGCCAGGGCGGCATGGTGGGCAGGGATTCATCGTTCTCCAGCCGCCGGTCCAGGTCGACGATCAGGCAGTGCGTCAACGCCACCAGCGCACCCAGCTCACGCAGATTGGACACCCCGTCGCAGACCCGCACCTCGATGGTGCCCAGATGCGGTGATGGCCGGATATCCCAACGAATCTCGTTGGTGTGGTCGATGATCCCGGTCTTCTTCTGGTCGTAGACGAAGCCCTCGAACTCTTCCCAGGTCTGGAACTGAAACGGCAGGCCCGCAGTGGGCAACTGCTGGAACATCATCGCGCGGTTACTGGCGTAACCCGTGTCGTGACCGTCCCACCAGGGCGAGGACCCCGACAACGCCAGCAGGTGCGGATAGTGCTGCAGCAGTGAGGAGATGATCGGCATCACCTTGTAGGACGAGGAGATACCGACATGGACGTGCACTCCCCAGATCAGCATCTGCCGGCCCCACCACTGGGTGCGTTTGATCAGCTCGGCGTAGCGCGGCGCGTCGGTCAGCTTCTGTGCCGACCACTGCGCGAACGGGTGGGTGCCGGCGCCGAACAGCTCCATGCCCCGGCTTTGCACGATCGGCCGAGTGGTGCCCAGCGTCTGGCGCAGGTCCTCGATGGCCTCGCCGGTGTTGTCGCAGATGCCCGTGACGAGCTCGACGGTGTTGCGCAGCAATTCCTTGTGCACACGCGGGTTCTCGCCGAGCTCGGACAGGACCGCGCTGGCTTCGTTGCTCAGATCACGCGTCTGGGCGTCGACGAGAGCCAGCTCCCATTCCACCCCGATAGTGGGACGGGCGCTGCGGGCGAACTCGATTCGGGCTTCGGACCTCGAGGAAGCCCAGTTGTTGGTCGGGCTATCCGGCGCCGATAACACCACACGCAATCCGCTTTCCGGCGTCTCCGGTGGTCAGCGTGGTCTGGTCCGGGCCGGGCGTGCCGTTGACCTGGGTGTAGCGGTCCGCCGGGATGTTGGCGAAGTTGTCGTCGTCGGCGTGGATGATGATCGAGGTCCCGTCCCCGGCCAGCAGCTCAGCCTTGCTGAACGAGTCGGTGGTGGTGACCAACAGCCCATTGCCGTCGGAGCGCACCTGCAGCGACGTCAGGTCGCCACTCTGCGGATGCTCGCTGTGGCCGGGAGCCTGGAAATGTCCGCCGGCCGACAGGAAAGCGCCGGGCGCGCCGCCGGTGGGGGCCACCGACTCTGCTTCGCACTTACCAATGGAGTGGATGTGCAGGCCGTGGAAACCGGGCGAGAGCACCCCGCTGCTGGTGGTCCGCAGGGTCACGGTGGCGAATTCCTTGCCGCCGGCCTTGCTGAACTCGAATGTCGCGGTGGCCACCTGGCCGCCGTCGGGGGTCGTCAGGTGCGCAACGAGATTGTCCGAGCCGCCCGAGCCACCCGATTCGGACTCGGTGGCCGACGGCGCCGCCGACCCCGTCCAGATGGCCGGCGTGGTGCCGGGCGCGTCGGAAGGCAGCTGGTTGGGACTGCACGCCGCCAACAGCATGGCCGGGGTGGCGAAGAAGACGGCGGTGAAAGCTCTGCGGTGACCTGTGACCATGCGAGGAGCTTAACCCGCGACCACCACGATGACGCCCGGTGGTTGCTCGGCCACGTCTGGGATGCGCGGCTCGACAGCGGCTCCCAGCACCTGGGCCACCGAATGAGCCGCGTCCTGCTCGCCCTCGGCGTCGCTGAAGTAGACGGTGGTCTGGGTGACCTCGGGCAGTTCGAGGTTCCCGATCTCGGTCACGTTCCAGCCCGCTTCGCGCAGTCGGTCGGCGGTGTGCCCGGCCAGCCCCGCCTGTTCAGAGATGTTGAAGACCCGCACGTCGGACTTGTGTGCCGGACGTTCGGGTTTGGCCGGCGCCGAGGTCGTGGTGACGGGCTGCGCGGTCGTCGAGTGGTCGGCGTCGTCGTCGGTGCTCGACGATCCGAGGGCTTGAAACCCGACCAGCAGGAAGACGGTGCCCAAGAACAGCAGCACCATCACCATCGCTCGCAGCGGGAGTCGAGAGGAGTCAGGAACGTGGTCGTTCATTGCGCCCACTGTATCGAGGAGCGGGCCATGACCTATAAACGCCCAGGAATCAAGGTGTCAGACGATCAGGTGATGTCGAAACCGAGCCGGCGCGCGGCACGCGCCTTCTGGCGACTGGACCGCAGCCTGCGCAACCGTTTGACCAGCATCGGATCGGCGGCCAGGGCCTCTGGCCGGTCAACAAGGGCGTTGAGGACCTGGTAGTACCGGGTCGCCGACAGCGCAAAGCGCTCCTTGATGGCCTCTTCCTTGGCGCCGGCGTACTTCCACCAGTCCCGTTCGAAGGACAGGATGTCGTGTTCGCGACGGCTCAGACCGTCGGTGGGTTCCGAATCGTCCCCTGAGCGATTCGCCTGCGCCATGGCGCCGTCCATATCGTTTCCTGGACCCTTCCGGAAAGTTCTCTCGCTGCAAACGTTCGGTTGTTTTCGGCGGAGTGTTCTGAGCGAATATT